>DLXM01000164.1 GCA_003448835.1 Bacteroidota bacterium
TCCAGGCAGCATCAGACAATCCGGATAGTGGAGGTAATATCATCATAATTATGAACAGTGCTGCACCAGAGAAAAGACCAAATTTTTGACGAAAGCCATACCCCGTTAATGTAGATTCCATTATAATCCCTAATTATAGATGATAATTTGTCCATTGCCATTTTTTTAAACGACATTGGTTTCATACAGACGACACACTTAAATATAATTGACTCCTTCATGCTAAAAAAACGCTTCCGTAAAAAAAGATGTCTTAAATCGTAAAAATTTTGGACTCCAATTGCCAGAATCTCTTATATTCCATCATGCTAAAAACGCAAATGTTACATAGCGCTTCTTTTCACCATCATCACCTCGTGATCACAGGGATGGTACATCATCATGTACACCATCACCACGGACATCATCATCACGCCTAACGCGTCGATCCTTTTTGTTTGTCCGGCACTAATGTGCAACTTTGTTTGTTACCTTTTTCAAAATCTGTTCGATCACTTTAATTATTATCATTACTAAATATTTACGCTTTGGAACCATCATCAACCCTACGAATTGCACTTCAGAAAAGCGGTCGCCTGACCGAAAAAAGTATCGCATTGCTCGAACAAGCAGGCATGAAATTTGACAGTTACAAAGGACATATGATCGTTCCTGTCCAAAATTTCGATATCGAATTACTGTTAATCCGTGATGATGATATCCCGGAATATGTTCAGGATGCAGTCTGTGATATTGGATTTGTAGGAGCTAATGTGACCGTCGAAAAACAAGCCGATGTAGAAGTAATTCGAAATCTTGGTTATGGACGTTGCCGCTTGTCAGTCGCAGTCCCTAAAAACGGTGATTTAAAATCTGCCGCTGATCTAAATGGCCGGCGTATAGCAACGAGTTATCCCAATTTAACCCGAAAATATTTCGAGGATAACGGGATGTCAGTCGATATCGTGACTATTTCAGGGGCAGTTGAAATCGCTCCCCGATTGGGCGTTGCAGATGCCGTGTGTGACCTGGTTTCTACAGGCGGAACCCTGAAATCGAACGGATTAGTAGAATCGGATGTCATTTTTGAGTCAGAATGTCAGTTAATTAAGACAAATCGTCCACTTTCACCCGAAAAACAGGATCTTATTGAAAAATTCCTGGTTCGAATTGGAGGGTGCCAACTAGCTGAACGTAGTCGATATATCATGATGAACGCACCAAAAAAATCGCTCAAAGAAATCACATCCGTAATTAGTGCATTAAGTAGCCCAACTGTATTACCCCTAGAGAATGAAGATATGATCGCTATCCATTCTGTGATCCCAATTCAAGAATTTTGGGATGTCATGGAACGACTGAAAAAAGCAGGTGCCACGGGGATTGTGATTCTGCCAATTGAAAATATGATCATGTAAGCTTTGGAATATAAAACAATGAAGAAATACTCGTTTTCATCACTTTCAAAAGAAAAGTTTGCCGAACTTTTGAAACGTCCCGTTATTGATTATGCTACGATTTTTTCTACGGTGCAACCTATCATCGATGCAGTACGGACCGATGGGGATAACGCCGTCAAAAAGTTTACACTTCAATTTGATAATGTTTCATTACAGTCATTGATGGTTAACGTTCGTCCGGTGGAACAAATCGAATTGGACCCTACTATAAAATCTGCTTTTGAAACGGCATACCGAAATATTTCTACATTCCACAAAGCACAGCTTCCTAATGCGCTTACCGTTGAAACAATGCCTGGTGTGGTTTGTCAGCGGTTACCAAGGCCAATAGAGCGCGTCGGACTTTATATTCCGGGTGGATCAGCGGTGTTACCATCTTCGGTGTTAATGTTGGGTGTTCCGGCTCAATTGGCGGGTTGTAGACAGATAATTCTTGCAACACCTCCTAATTCAGCTGGAAAAGTGTCCCCGGAAGTTGAATTTGCCGCTGCATTATGTGGTATCGACAAAATATTTCTCGCCGGTGGTGCACAAGCGGTGGCAGCAATGGCTTATGGTACTGAATCGGTTCCTAAAGTGGACAAAATTCTGGGACCCGGAAATCAGTATGTCACGGCTGCAAAGATGATGCTCCAAAATTCGGATGCAATGATTGCGATTGACATGCCAGCTGGTCCATCTGAGGTTCTTGTTGTAGCGAATGAGACCGCAATCCCCGGTTATGTAGCAGCAGACTTGCTATCACAAGCTGAACACGGTCCCGATTCACAAGTTGTTCTGGTTACCTTGCCCGGATTTAACTTGACCGAGCTTGAAGATGCGCTAACAGAACAAATGGCATCATTACCCCGATCCGAAATTGCGCAAAAAGCATTGGAAAACAGCTTTATTTTAGAATGTGAGCACATCTCTGAAGCAATAAACTTTTTGAATAATTATGCGCCTGAGCACTTAATTTTGGCCGTATCTGATTCGCAAGATATTGTATCCCAAGTTCGAAATGCCGGCAGTGTATTTTTGGGTAACTGGACACCGGAATCGGTTGGTGATTACGCATCCGGCACTAATCACACCCTTCCGACATATGGATTCGCAAGGATGTATAGTGGGGTTTCCGTTGATTCTTTTTTACGTCAGATGACCGTCCAACAGCTCACGCCGGATGGATTGTCGCTATTGGGTCCTGCTGTCGAAATTATGGCACGATCCGAATCACTTGAAGCTCATGCCAGAGCAGTTACAATTCGACTTAACGATCTTCAAACTAATGAATAACAACCAATTAGTATTTTAAATGAACTCAACTGAATTTGATCTGGATTCGCTGGTTAGGCCAAATATCAAAGTCCTGACTCCCTATCGATGTGCACGGGATGATTATGATCAAGGTATTTTACTTGATGCTAACGAAAACGCAATTGGATCGGTACCCGCAGATACCCGAGCACTAAACCGATATCCGGATCCGCATCAGGACGAACTCCGAACTCAGTATGCGGCATTCCGTAATGTTAAAATGGAACAAGTATTTTGCGGAGTTGGTAGTGATGAAGCAATTGATTTGCTCATAAGAATTTTCTGTGTCCCGGGTCGCGACGAAATCATGATTACACCACCCACATATGGGATGTACAAAGTTAGTGCTTCTATAAATGATGTCTTTGTGCGTGCAGTCCCACTGGAACCTGATTTCAGTTTAAATGTAGATGCCGTAGTTGATGCAATTTCGCCTCAAACCCGCATTATTTTCCTGTGTTCACCAAATAATCCAACAGGGAATCTACTCAACAAAGACGCCATCCGCCAAATACTTCAACATTTTCGTGGTATTGTTGTTGTGGATGAAGCCTATGTCGATTTTAGCGGAGATGAGGGATTTGCCGGACAGCTCGATGAATTTCCAAATCTGGTTATCCTTCAAACATTATCAAAATCATTTGGATTGGCAGGAATCAGATTAGGGATTGCTTTGGCTTCCGAACAAATTATCGGATATATGCTTCGGGTCAAAGCGCCGTACAATGTCAACAAACTAACCAGCGAAGCTGCCATCCAGGCGATGAGACAAATTCCAGTGATGCAAGCATTTGTTAAAGCCTTGAATAATGAAAAAAAATGGTTGATCAGTCAACTTGAAACCATCCCCGCTGTGAAAAAGATCCACCCATCTGATTCAAACTTTTTGTTAATTGTTATCGATAATGCATACGAAGTTTACAAAAATATGGCCGATACAGGAATTGTAGTACGATTTCGTGGTGATCAAATCCATTGTGATAGTGCTTTACGTATAACAGTTGGAACTCATAAAGAAAATGAGCTCCTAATTGCCAAATTGAAGGAGATTACATCGTGAAAATTTTAATTACCCCACAAGCCGTATCCCCGTTAAAGGACGGTTTCTTATTTCGTGATGGATTTATCCGATCAATGTGTGCACTGGTTGAGAAGGAACATCATTTAGGAAGTGACTTGAATCGATGGGATGCTGACCAGCTAGCTTTATTACGCCAGGAACAACTTCCCATAAATCAATTAGTACAGTTAGATGCGGATGTAATCGTTGATGCAAATGACGTGAGTTTATCTGTGCTTGATCACGATCTGGAGATTTTGCATACATCAGATGATTGGGCTGGGATTGTGAGGTATCTACTTGATAAAAGACGGATTGCAGAGCGCCGCCGCACTACAAAGGAAACAGATATTTATGTCAAAGTAGATCTGGATGGAACCGGAAAATCGTCAATTCAGACTGGTATCCCCTTCTTTGATCACATGTTGGAGCAGATTTCACGACATGGATTCATTGATTTGGAAATAACTTGTTCCGGGGATTTGCATATTGATGAACATCACACTATTGAGGATGTTGCTATAGCTTTAGGTGAGTGTTTGAATGAAGCTTTGGGCGATAAAAAAGGTATTGAGCGTTATGGATTTGTCCTTGCGATGGATGAAGCACTTGCTACTGTGGCTCTTGATTTGTCCGGCAGGCCGTATCTGGTATTTGAAGCAGACTTGAAACGCGAAAAAGTGGGTGATTTTCCGACTGAAATGACAAAACACTTTTTCTATTCACTGGCAATGGGACTCCGCGCGACGTTGAATATTTCAAGCTCGGGAGAGAATGATCATCATGTGATTGAAGCTGCTTTTAAGGGATTTGCCCGAACTTTGAAACAAGCTGTTGCAGGAAATCCGCGTGATCCGAACTCGATACCGAGTTCGAAAGGAACCTTATAATGATATCAAGTATCGATTATAAAGCAACCAGTAATATTTTTTAAAAAAAATAAAAAATATGATATCAATAATAGATTATAAAGCCGGCAATCTGGCATCAGTTTCCAATGCGCTTGAACGAATGGGCGTCAATTTTCAAGTTACATATGATACTACGAAGCTGGACAATTCTGATGCGATTATCTTCCCCGGAGTTGGACATGCTCAATCTGCGATGCATGCTTTGGATGAAAGAAATCTGATTGATTGGTTAAAAACCACCAAAAAACCGGTTCTGGGTATTTGTTTGGGGATGCAACTTCTTTATGAATCAAGTGAAGAAGGAAATACCGAAGGTCTTGGAATTATTCATGGACGACTTAGAAAATTCGATGACAAAGCTGTTAAAGTTCCACATCTTGGATGGAATGATTTTGCTGAATTATCCGATCATCCAATTACAGCGGGACTCGGAACACATAGTATGATGTATTATGTACACAGTTACTATGCTCCGGTGAATGAATCTACTCTTGCATACTGTCATTATGAAATTCCTTTTGCATCAGTGGTTGCAAAGGATAATTTTTGGGGTGTGCAATTTCATCCTGAAAAGTCGGGACATAATGGTGAAATTTTACTCAAAAACTATATTGAACTCATACAAAAATTGAAATGAAAGTTATTCCGGCAATAGATTTATTAGATGGGAAAGTAGTTCGGCTAAAAAAAGGCGACTATGAAAAAGTCACTGTATATAATGAGAATCCAATTGAAGTTGCACAAGAATTTGCAGATGGTGGATTTAAACACATCCATATCGTTGATTTAGACGGTGCACGCAGTGGAGATTTCACAAATTTAAGGACCATACTTAAAATTATTAACCAAACCGGGTTATCGGTCCAGATGGGCGGCGGTATTCGAAATATTGGTCATGTTCGAATGTTGTTCGAAGCCGGGATCAATAAAATTGTATGTTCATCGATGGCAGTTAAAAATGAGCCCGATTGGATTAAAGCTTTGACTCATTATGGTGGAGGTCGTTGTATTTTGGGAATGGATTTGAAAGATGGAAAGATGGCATACTCCGGTTGGTTAGAAACGATGGAAGAGCCGGTGAACGATTATTTGGATAGAATGATAGTATATGGACTGGAAGAGGTTTTGTGTACTGATATTTCACGAGATGGGATGTTATCGGGTGCGAATATAGAATTATATCAAACAATGATGCACAAGTTTCCCGGTTTGAGTTATTTAGCGTCCGGTGGTGTTGCTGATAATCAAGATTTATTGAAACTACAACAAATTGATATACATGCGGTTGTAGTTGGAAGAGCATATTTGGATGGACTAATTAGCCTTAAAGACATGGTTGCATTTAATTTATAAAAATATAAAGTTGCATTTATTATTAAAATTTCTTAATATTTAAAAGTAATTAATATTAGTTATATAAAATTATTTAGATGCCATCAACTCAATTTTCATATAGTTCTTTGGTTGACAAATGTAAAAACTTGTCATATGACTGTAACGATTGAGAAGTTCAAAACTCTCTATAAAGTCGTTAAAAAAACTATTTGCAAAGTTCAAAACACATTGTATAATAGTAAGTATCAATGAAAACTGATTTGATCGCATCTATTATAGATGGTTTGCGAGACTAAAATCACTAAAAAACCAAACAAACAAACAAACAAACACAACTAACGGAGATCAGTTATGGGTCAACAACAACTTTTATTGGTAATCTTGGTTACCATCCTCGTAGGTATCGCAACCGTAGTTGCGATCAACACTTTCGGAAGTAGCAACATTAATGCGAACAGAGACGCAGTTCAAAATGATATAGCATCAATGGCTGCAGCAGCTCAAAGCTG
>DLXM01000041.1 GCA_003448835.1 Bacteroidota bacterium
GAAGCAATTCCGTTTAATCAGTCAGATATTAAAATTAACGGACATGCTATAGAATGCAGAATTTGCGCTGAGGATCCGGCTGAACAATTCTTACCATCTACGGGCAATCTCAAAGAACACAAAATTCCAACCGGACCCGGAGTCAGGGTAGATTCTGGAGTAACTGAGGGGCAGGAAGTGACTATAAATTATGATCCGCTCTTATCTAAACTGGTTGTTCACGCACATTCTCGTGCTCAGGCCATTCAGAAAATGGATCGTGCACTATCCGAGTATAAGATATCTGGACTCCGCACAACGATTCCATTTTGCAGATTCGTAATGCATCATGATAAATTCAAAGAAGGGGTTTATGATACTCATTTTATCAAGGATCATTATGATGTGAAATCTTTTAAAAACTATTTTNNTTTTCTAAACGAAGAAAAACAAATTATACTTGGAAGTGTACTAATTAATAAATTATCATCAGACGTGTCGCAGAAAGTCACTACAGAAATTAATACAGACGAAAGCTCTCAGTGGTGGGTTAAACGCAGAAACTGATAGCACATTTACTAAATATCATCTACAATGACTACAGACCAACAATTATTTGATGAACTTAAAGCATTGGAGACGGAACAACGAAACCCGTCTACTATGCACATTGACCTTGCAAATGCAGTCGAAATTGCTAAACTGATCAACGATGAAGATAAAAGGGTCGCTGATTTCGTAAATACACGTATTTCAGAGATTGGTGAAGCAATTGAAGTTGTTCGGAACGCATTTCTTAATGGTGGGAGGTTGATTTATGCGGGTGCTGGGACAAGTGGCCGCCTTGGTGTATTAGATGCCTCAGAATGTCCACCAACATTTGGTACAGATCCTTCCATGGTTATTGGGTTAATGGCCGGAGGGAAAGAAGCTATGTACGTGGCTCAAGAAGGCGCTGAAGATAATCCACAAGATGGAGCCAGAGATGTCAGAAACATGAACATCAATGAACATGATGTTTTATGTGGACTCGCAGCTAGCGGCAGAACTCCATATGTTTTGGGAGCAATTAAAGAAGCCAAAGCATATGGTGCAAAAACGATTATGGTATGTTGCGTCACTGCAGGTCGAGTTAAACATGACAATACAATTGATATCATGATTGATATCCCTGTAGGACAAGAAGTTATCATGGGTTCAACACGAATGAAATCTGCTACAGCTCAAAAAATGGTATGTAATATGATTACTACCGGAGCTATGATTCGTTTGGGCAAGGTCTATGAAAATGTAATGGTTGACCTCAAATTGACAAATAAGAAGCTGGTTGAACGTGCCCGTCGTATTATTATGATGTTCACTCATAAATCTTACGAAGAATGTGCAGTCATACTCAATGCTGCAGATGGCCATGTTAAAACCGCTCTGGTTATGTCGCTTGGAAATCTGGATAAATCGTCGGCACAAAAGTTATTAACGTATCACGATGGGTTTATTCGGGCAGCGCTGGAATCGATTAATCAATAAATATGCTGCGTTTTATATTTAGTCTATATGTTTGGATATTTTATTTGATGATGTATGTAGTGCTGTTAATCCCTACAGTACTCATCTTTTTAATAACTTATCCATTTGACAAACACAGATTGTTCGCCAATTGGATGTTTATGTTTGTTGGACGTTCATTCATTTGGTTTAATCCGGGCTGGAAAATTGAACTTCGTGGATTAGAGAACTACAAACCGGGTGAAGCCAGAATTTTCATTGCAAATCATCAAAGTTTTTGTGATATGCCATTGTTGGCGTCATTACCGTGGCAAATGAAGTGGGTGTCAAAAGATTCATTATATAAAGTTCCCGTTTTGGGACAATACATGGCTATGGCTGGCCATATTTATGTTAAAAGAGGAACAGCCCAGGCATTAATATCAATGAAGCAATTGCATCCCTATTTAAAAGAAAATATACCGGTAATGCTGTTTCCGGAAGGAACTCGCTCCAGAACCGGAGAACTCTTGAAATTTAAAAGCGGAGCTTTTTTATTGTCCGATGAAACGAAGGTTCCAATTCAACCCATCTTAATTTCCGGTACTCGTGATGTGGTTCGTCCTGACACCTGGATTACCCGATCGTCTGGCGTTATGACTGCTTCAATTTTACCTGCAGTCAATCCCAAAAATTATGAAACGGTTGGTCGTTACAGGGATGCTGTGTATTCTATGATGAACGAAGAACTTCAAAAACTGGTGAAATTATCCGGTAATAATTGACGTTCTATTGTGAAACGTAAAACCGGATGATAAAAAATTCATACGATAACTTACCTTATGATCTAAAACTCAGAATAAATCTTGGGATTATATTATTATTATTTATTCTGATTTTTCGTTTATCGCCAGATTTTAAACCGATTGACAGTCAAAATCAGACTTTTCAATCCAATGAACGGATCACTATTGACTTAATCGATATTACAACTCAATCCGCACCACTGGCATCGCCACCAAAGCCACGAGTTCCTGTGGATGTAACTCAGGATCCAATTATTTCTGAAACTGAACTGGATCCATTATTTGAATTGGAATTTGTATTTGAGTCCTTGGAATTACCTGAATTTGGAGTGGGGAGTGGAAACAAACCAGGTGTTGGTATCGGACGTATTGTACGTGATCCTCAGCGTCCACCACGTGTTCAACGAATTGTTGAGCCTGTTTCTCCCGATCAATCAATTCGTGCTGAAATCACAGCTTTGCTTACTATAAATCCCAGTGGGAGAGTAGTTGAAGTGGAATTTCAGAATATTCGTATTTATAATGAACTGACTCAACGATTTGAAACAGCTACAGCAATTGACCCTGCATTTTTGGAAGCAACGGAATATGCTGCTCTACAATGGATATTCAGACCTGCAACCCATCAAGGCAATAATGTTTAGGCGGTTTCTGAGCATGTTTTCATATTTGGGAAAGGAATTAATTGATATGAGAAGAGAATAACTGTATATTTGCGTCCGCTTTGGAGAGGTGCCGGAGCGGTCGAAC
>DLXM01000168.1 GCA_003448835.1 Bacteroidota bacterium
GTATTTCGTTTAGTGATAATACAGCGAGTTTGTGGTTACAGGAGTTGTCTGGCACCGGCACCAAAGTGAATGAATTAATGAGTACGCTTGGGTTGGAACATACTCGTGTAAATTCACGAACGGAGGGACGACAGGATAATTTCCGCAAATATGGATGGGGACAAACCACACCACGCGAAATGGCAACACTTGTCGAGAAAATTTATAATGGTGAAGTTGTGAGTCCGGAAGCCAGTGATGAAATGTTCCGCCTCATGTCTAAATCCTTTTGGGATAAAGAAGCGTTGGCGTCGATTCCAAAGAATATCAATGTAGCTTCAAAGCAGGGGGCGGTAAATCGATCCCGTTCCGAAGTGTTTTTGGTAAATGCACCTGGTAACGATTACGTGGTAAGTGTGATCACAAAAAATCAGGAAGACCAGAGTTGGGGAGAAGATAATGAAGGATACGTCCTGTTAAGAAACGTATCCCGATTATTGTGGGAGCATATCGGTCAGACCGATTAGGCTAAAGCCGGAACGCGTTTTTGGGCGTATTCGAATCCGCCGAACAGTATTGCGCTGTAGAATAAATCACCGGCAATACTGTAATGGAAAAATGGAATGGCAGCGGTATAGGACATCATTAGTCCCTCGAAGTTCAATGGATAAAAGACTCCGCTTCCCATCGCCCAAACGGCGAAGTTTGTAGTTAGATAGAATAAAATTGATCCGGTTAAAGCGCCGGCGGTTACAGATGCGAATCCGACTTTTTTGCCCACCAGCATTCCGATTCCAACCATGGCCATGAAACTCAGGTAAACTACCCACATGGTATCATGAAATCCAATAAGTGCATCGGTTGCCAACATGATGCCCATTGGGATTAAAAGAGCCATGCCTTTGTTAGAGAAATAAGCTCCACCGAACATTGCAAGAGCTGCAATTGGGACAAAATTTGGCGGATGAGGCAAGAAACGCAACATTGCTACAATAAGTACGATTCCGATAAGAACTAGATTACGAGAATTGAACATGATTACTCCAGGTAATTCAAAAATGATACGTGAACTATTAAAATATGGGTACCTAAAACTACCAATTTGAACGGTAATATGAAAGTTAGAATACGGCTTTGATTTCAAATTGGTTTAAAATCCGGTTCGGCGCCTGCCGGTCCTATCGTTTAACCCAACTTTTATTCGAGTAATTCCATAAATCGATATACGGTATAGATTGTCACGCCTATTACAATCAGAAGTCCAATGCCAATAATGATGCCATTTCGTTTGTTGGTTTTATTNNCATCTAATTTAAAATAAAAAAGGACAGAACATCCGCAAAAAAGATGTCCTGTCCCCTAAAAATCGATTTTAATTCGAAAATAATGAAGCTAAGCTCGATTACTCTTTTGTATTTCGAACTTCAAGATTGATTTCGATCGTAACTTCGTCGCCGATCACTGCAGTCTGGATATAATCTCCGGTGCCAACACCATATTCGTTACGAAGAATAGATGTTTCAGCACTGAATCCGGCGATAGTTGTGTTTTCGTTACGTGGATCCGGCATTGCACCCAACATTGTAAATGGCAATTCGATTGTTTTAGTAGTTTCTTTAATGGTCAAATCACCAACAGCTACATACGTATTTTCACCCGTTGAACGGATTTCTTTACTTACGAATTTCATGGTAGGGAATTGTTCCGCATTAAAGAAATCAGCAGTACGAAGGTGATTATCACGTCTTTCGTTCTTGGTATTGATACTTGCGACATCAAGAGAAATGTCAATTTTACTTCCTTCGAGATTGGCCGGATCAAATAAAAGTGTTCCGCCCCATGTTTCAAAAGTTCCTGGAACCGGAGTGAAGAAGTGTCTGATTTTGAAATTTACGGCACTGTGAGATGCATCGATTCTCCATTCAGGAGCATGATTGTCTGCGGATGTGACAGAAACTGTACTGTCGACATTAGTACTGAATAAAAGGGCTAAAATGAGTGCGATCGTGGTTGTCATGTGTATCTTTTGTTTGTGGTTTATTATTTGTTCTAACAATTAAATATATTTGTTTAAACAAATAAACGCAAGTACTAATGAAAGAGTTCCTGATTCGTGTTAAAATTTTGTTAAATTCACCGTCATGGTAAAGCAGAAAATTCAGACGCCGTTAATGCGGCAATACACAGATATTAAAGAAAAACATCCGGGAACAATTCTTTTGTTTCGGGTTGGCGATTTTTACGAAACGTTTTCGGAGGACGCCATCCTGGTCAGTAAGGAATTGGGAATAACCCTGACCAAGCGAAATAATGGGGGAGATCAGACTCCGTTGGCGGGATTCCCATTTCATGCACTGGACACCTATTTACCAAAATTAATCCGAAAAGGTCATCGTGTAGCGGTCTGCGAGCAAACCGAAGATCCTGCTGATGCAAAGGCCAGAAACAGCAAGGTGGTTGAGCGTGAGGTCACCGAAATCATGACCCCGGGTGTTACGCTAAGTGACAAATTGCTCGAGCATAAACGCAACAACTACCTCGTTTCCATCCATATTCAAGGCGACATCGCGGGAATTGCATTCAGTGATGTGTCCACCGGTGAACTAGGACTTTCAGAAGTCCGACGCGACGCTATCGGAGCATTTTTAAGCAATATTATGCCATCCGAAATCCTGGCCTGCAAGAAACTGAAGGGTTCTTCAGCGGAGCAGTTTAAGGGCTACATCGTCACCTGGATCGACGATTGGGTTTTTGAGGGTGAGTACAGTTATGAATTACTCAAAGAGCATTTTAAAACACATTCGCTGAAGGGATTTGGAGTCGAGGACCTACAAATTGCCAGAATTGCTGCCGGTGCTTTGCTACATTATGTCCGTGAGAATCAGCGCTCTACCATGGCGCACATCCGCCGGATTTATGCGCACGATAATGCGGAGTACATGTCGTTAGATGCATCCACGAAACGCAATCTGGAACTGACATCCAACATGAACGAAAGCGGACAAGAAGGCACGCTGGTTTCGATTCTGGATGAAACCAAGTCACCGATGGGTGCTCGATTATTACGACGGTGGATAATGCAACCGTTGCGTCATCTGGAAAAAATTCAGGAGCGATTGGCTGCGGTGAATGAATTGGCATCCAATAATACTGTGCGTTTTGATATTCGAGATGTGCTTTCTGAGGTGGGTGATCTGGAGCGATTGATTTCCAGGATTATGGTGGGACGATCATCGCCGCGCGATGTTGCTCAATTGAGATCGACATTGGGTTTGATTGATCCGTTGCTGGATTCCATCAGTGGACTTAAATCTCACAAAGCCGATATCATTCGAAATCAGTTGAATCCAATTGATGAATTGCAGGTTATGATTGCGTATGCCGTGATTGAAGAACCACCGGCCAGTTTACGGGATGGTGGAGTCATTCGGGATGGATTTAATACCGAGCTGGATGAACTTCGTGATATCAGCCGAAATGGCAAGGAATATATTGCACGGATTCAGAAGGAGTTAATCGCCCGCACCGGAATCAACACGCTTAAAGTTGGCTATAATAAGGTTTTTGGATACTATATTGAAATCACGCATGTCCACAAGGAGCGAATACCTGATGATTTCATCCGGAAACAGACGCTCGTGAATGCTGAACGATATATTACGCCGGAGCTGAAAGAAATTGAAGAGAAGATTTTGTCTGCTGAGGATCGCATGATTGTTCTGGAGCAGAATTTATTTACCGATCTTTGTATAAAAATCACCGAATACACCGATAAAATCCAACTTAACGCACGTGCTATTGCCAATATCGATGTGATTCAGAGTCTGGCAGAGGTTGCGGTCCGCAGTAGTTATGTGATGCCTGAGATCTCGAATGGGACCGAATTGGAGATCAAAGGTGGACGTCACCCGGTGGTTGAAAAATTGCTGCCGATGGGTGAGCCTTTTATCCCCAACGACATCGTGCTCAATAACGAAAAAGATCAGATCATGATCATTACGGGTCCGAACATGGCCGGGAAAAGTGTGATCCTTCGGCAAACCGGACTCATTGTGCTTTTGGCTCAAATCGGGAGTTTTGTCCCCGCGAAATCTGCCAAAATTGGGATCGTGGATAAGATATTCACGCGTGTCGGGGCATCGGACAATCTGGCAGCCGGAGAGAGTACGTTTTTAGTAGAGATGAATGAAGCGGCAAATATCTTAAATAATGCGACCCCAAGATCCCTCATTTTACTGGATGAAGTTGGGCGAGGGACCTCCACATTTGACGGACTTAGCATTGCGTGGTCGTTAGCCGAATATTTGCATAATCAGCCCGATGTAGCTGCGAAAACCCTGTTTGCGACACATTATCATGAGTTAAATGAGCTCGAAAGCATGTATGAGCGTATTTTTAACTGCAATGTTCAGGTCCAGGAGCACAAAGGGAAGGTGATTTTCCTCCGAAAATTGGTCAAAGGTGGGGCAGATCACAGTTATGGAATTCAGGTGGCATCCATGGCCGGACTCCCGATTGAGGTCATTGATCGTGCAAAAGTGATTTTGATGAATTTGGAAAGACATAGTCTGGACATTACAAATAAAAATGGTGAAGCAATCAATTTGGATAGCGACCATGCTGATTCAACGAGTGGGGGCGCCACTTCCAACTCCAATGATGCAACGAATGACAACTCCGTTACTTCTGATTCCGATGATTCAGTGGTTGATACCGGAAATTCATCATCCAAGACTAAATCATCTAAAATCGACTCATCCAGCACCGATACAACAGAATCTGGTGATGGTCTATCATCAGAAAACAGAGAAAATACCCGCACTGCTCGAATGTCACTTGATACTCGAAAAGCGATGAAAACACTGGAAAAACAACCTGAGATCCCACAATTATCTCTGTTTGCCGGGCTCAGTGATCCGCGTTGGGAGACCATCAAGAACAAACTCGAAGGAATCGATCCAAATCGATTAACCCCAATCGAAGCCCTCCTCCTGATCACCGAAATGAAACGGGATATGGGCGATTGACTTCATTTAAATACTGTATTTACTCTTATTTCAAAGTAGCCCATCTATTTACAGCAGGTTAGTCACTTGCATATCTCGAAAAAAATTTAGTACTTTGTGTATCAATTTCTTAGTCAATAGCGTAGAAGGCCGATCATCTACTCAAAATCCAGGAGGAAAAAATGTTTAAAAAGGTTTTACTAACCATTCTTGTGGTCATTGTTGTTGTTTTAGCTGTCGGATATTGGTACCTATCAAGTTACCTGCCAAATCCACCTGCTGCACCCGATATTCAGGTTGAAGTCACAACTGAACGTATCGAACGTGGAAACTATTTAGCCAATCATGTCTCTCTGTGTATGGATTGTCACGCCGTGAGGAACTGGGAATTTTTTGCTGCACCACCTTCCCTGAAACCATTGGTGCCGGTGGAGACCGATTTGGTCGTGATATGGGATTACCAGGTGAAGTGTATGCTAAAAATTTGACCCCCACAAATTTGGCATCCTATACTGATGGAGAGCTTTTTAGAGCGATTACAACCGGTATCGATCGAAATGACAACGTATTATTTCCGATCATGCCGTTTCCGCATTACGCCCACATGGCTGAAGAGGACGTTTATTCGATAATTGCTTATTTAAGAACTTTGGAGCCGGTCGAAGGCAATTATCCGGATAAAGAGCTGGACTTTCCTTTGAGCCTGATCATAAATACACTGGGTGGAACATATCAAGGACCACCGAATCCACCATCATCGTCTGACAAATTGGCTTATGGTGAATATATGGTCAGAATTGCTGCTTGCGGCGACTGTCATTATCCCGGTGCATTGGGTCAACTCGATATGACTCGCCCGTTTGCCGGCGGGATGGAATTTAATTTGCCTGGTGGTATAATCGTCCGGCCCGGAAACCTAACACCGGATACTGAAACCGGAATTGGGAACTGGACCAAAGAATATTTTACTGAGCGTTTCAAAATGCATGATCCGAACGTAACTCCGTACATGCCGGTAGAATTGGGACAATTTAATTCTGTGATGCCATGGACCATGTATGCTGGAATGTCAGAAGAAGACATCGGTGCAATCTACGACTACTTGCAAACACTCGAACCGATACACAATCCAGTTGTGAAATTCACACCCCCGGCAACCGAATAAAGTAAAATATCACATGCGATCTGATCTTGTCGGGGAAGTCAATGACCAGAAAAAATCGCATTTGTGAGTGCTACGAATTCCTCAGGTTGTAACGTCTCTGCACGACGACTGAGGTTGAAGTCCTTGATGATAGTTTCTTTTTGAACTGCATCAGGGACTTTGTCATTTAAAATACCTTTGAGGGCGTTCGATAATGTTTTTCTGCGCTGATTAAATGCAGTTCGGATGACGAGTTTAAGCTGAGATGGATTTGTTTCGGGTGCCTGATTATTAAATCTCAGTTTCACCACAGCACTTTCAACATTCGGTTTCGGATTGAACACGTGTCGTGATACATTAAAAAGTAATTCCGGCTCACTCAGTAATTGGGTTTGAACACTTAAAATGCCATACGTTTTGGATCCCGGCTTCGCAACCAGTCGGTCTGCCACTTCCTTTTGCATCATAAAAACGGCTTCATGAAACAAAGATCTGTTATCGAGCACAGAGAAAAGAATGGGACTCGTAATGTAATAGGGAAGGTTTCCGATCACCGAAATTTTGCCTGAGTTTTCATCCAGAAAACCATTCCAATTCGTTTTTAGGATGTCCTCGTGATGGATGATCA
>DLXM01000163.1 GCA_003448835.1 Bacteroidota bacterium
TTGGAACACTTGGAAGTACTATGAATTCAAGTCAAATCCTGGAAGTGATGCAAACTTCCGGACCGGCTTCGACGGGATTAACATTTATTTGGATGCCTCAATTATTTCTTGAAATCCCGGGCGGAAGAATATTTGCTGTTTTATTCTTTTTAGCGTTGTCATTTGCAGCTTTCAGTTCATTGATTTCAATGGTAGAATTATCGTCGAAGACTTTTATAGATGTCGGTATATCACGAAAAAAATCAACATTTTGGATATGTCTGGGTGGGTTTATGTTTGGAGTGCCATCGGCAATGAATCTAACCGTGTTTGCCAATCAGGATTTTGTATGGGGACTAGGATTGTTAATATCTGGTGCATTTATAGCCTTCGTCGTGATTCAAAGTGGAGCAACAGAGTTTAGAATCCAAAATATTAATATTTCTGATGGTGGTACTATTCGAACTGGTGCCTGGTTTGATGTACTTATAAAATACATAATCCCATTAGAGGCAATCGTATTAGTTGGTTGGTGGATCTACCGATCAGCATTTGAGTTTGCTCCTGAGACCTGGTTTAATCCACTTGATCCATATTCAGTTGCTACATGCTTAGTTCAATTTGGAATAGTAGCGGGTGCATTGTTAATCTTCAATAAGAAGATAGCTTCAATGCAAGTTTAGGTGTAGGATCACATCTTTTAAATTTAGCTGAAAATAGTCCAGATTATAGTTTGAAATATAGTTCGATATGGAAATAGCTTAATCCATTATTGTCAATAAACTATTATGCATATTATAATGATTGTCGCATAATATATATTATGTAAAGTTAGAAATAGATTAGAACAAAGTGATAAAATGGATTTACACTCTGCACTCTGCAAGCAATCTATCCCCTTACATCAACAAGTCTTAAAATAAATTGGATTACAATTTATTAATGATGTCCTGAATGGCTTCAAAGTTTGGCATCTCACTTGCTTTATCAAGTATCTCGACATAGATAACTTTACCTTCTGCATTTACAACAAATGCAGATCTTTTGGATACTCCATGCATTCCAAAAAACTCATTGTAGTATGCGCCATATTCCTGGGATACTTCTTTATTGAAATCACTTACAAGTGAAAAACTTAGATGCTGTTGTTTCTTAAATTCAGCTAAAGTAAAAAAACTATCTACACTGATGGCCAGTATATTTATAGATAATTGATTGAAACTGGATAAATGATCCCTTACAAAACATAGTTCTTTTGTACAGACCCCACTAAAGGCTAATGGAAAAAATAATATTAAAACAGGCTTACCTTTAAAATCCGAAAGTGAAACGTCATTACCCTCGGAATCTTTTAGTGTAAAATCAGGGGCAAATGAGTTGATATCAACTGACATATTATGGGTTACTTTTATAAATTAAATTCATGCTTCTTATACCCTATTCTGTATAAGAACAATGCGATTATTACTGAGAAATATGAAAATGCCAATATTGATGGGAATAAATATCCGTTTACAATAGCAATTATGAAAAACACCAACGATAACAACACAATTTGATATTTTCGTTCTCTGTATGTTAAAATTGAATACATAAGTACTGAAATAATCACTGCTCCGGTAAAAAGTAAACTAAACATAAACTGTTTAATGACGAATGTGTCCATTACTAACGGATATGCCAGGAGTAGTAAAAATGGTAGAAAAGCAAGAACAACTGGAGCTCTGGTGACTTTCGGTTTAGATTGACGAATCAACAATCCTAGTCCGCTGAGCAAACAGACAAGTGCTACAAGTTTTATCCAATCATGTGCTAAATCACTGTATTCCCAGATGACAATTCCTGGTAGATTTCGAATTATATCAACTAATATTTCTATAGAGAATAGAAATGAAGCGACTGCTAACATATACTTATGTAACAATCGGTTACGATATCCCTGTTTTATAAAAAGTAATCCAATATTTAACAGAATTAATATAACAACGATTTGGACTGAGACTAGAATCAACTCATTAATATTCATTCTGCACTATCAAATATTTAAAGCCATCAGCAAGCTTTTGTTCTAAATTTATTTAACTGTCTACTTCTCTTTAAATACCATTGTGATTGGTACACCTGTAAAATCAAAATTTGCTCTAAGTTTATTTTCGATGAATTTGCGATAATTTGCCGGTAAATCTTTAGGTCTGTTCATAAAAAATGCAAACACGGGTGGCTTGGTTTTTACCTGAGTTGAATATTTAAGTTTCAAAGAGGATCCATTTACAACGGGTAATGGACGTTCCCGGATCATATTTTCAACAAAGTCATTTAAATGACTGGTGGATATTTTCCTGGAACGATTCTCAATTACTGTATCTGCCAACTCCAGTATTTTATGTATCCTTTGCTTAGTAAGTGCTGAAATGGAAACAATTGGGATATATTTCATGTCCGGGATCTTATCATAGATCGCAGTTTCGTAATCTTTTAATGTATTAGTTTCCTTCTCAACCAGATCCCATTTATTGACAACAATAATGATACCTTTGTTAAATTTTTCAGCTTCTACCAAAATACGAATATCCTGAGCTTCAAATCCCAATACAGCGTCCATCATAATGATAGCAACATCACATTCCTGTATTGCTTTGTGGGTTCGAATTGTGCTATAAAATTCAACATTTTCCTGAACTTTTGTTCTTCTTCTAAGTCCCGCAGTATCAACCAGGATATATTCTTTTTCATTAAAAATTAATGTAGAATTGATTGAATCACGTGTTGTACCGGCAATATCGGTTACTATACTTCTCACTTTGTTTAGCAATGCATTTACCAGGCTACTTTTTCCTACATTTGGCCGACCTACAATAGCTAGTTTTGGAACATCAGATTCAATGGTTTCACTTTCTTCCGGTAATAAGTTCACGATTTCATCCATCAGGTCCCCTGTTCCGGTACCGTTCACTGATGAAATTGCATATACCTGATCAAATCCTAAACCATAAAATTCGGCTGCCTGCCATGATCTTCTTTCATTATCTGACTTATTGGCTATGATTAGCACCGGAGTATTTTGTCGACGTAAAACATCAGCAATTGCTTTATCTAAATCAGTGATTCCTATTTCCACATCCATCACAAAAAGGATAACATCGGATTCTTCAATGGCAATGTGGACTTGCTCTCGAATTCCTTGCAACATTACATCGGGATCATTTGGAACGTATCCACCGGTATCAATCAGGGTGAAATCACGCCCACCCCAAAATGTCTGGCCATAATGTCTGTCTCTTGTGACACCGGATTCATCGTGTACAATGGCCTTACGCTCGCCAACGAGTCTGTTGAATAGTGTGGATTTTCCTACATTAGGTCGGCCGACAATCGAAACTACTGGGTACATTTTGTTAGATATTCTTTCTTTTTTCCTGATTATATTGCAACTCAAAGTTACGCATTATTCAGTATTATTGGTGAATTATTATGCTTCAATGGTTATACAATGAATTTGGTTTTGCGGGATCTGTTTTGATCGCGTTGTTTTTATTTCTGTGTTTTATTTTTTGGATCGCCGGAGTAGCGGGTATCTCCGGATTACCGGACAAAAATGCCACAAAAAACACCAAAATTATTCTGGCAGTTTTAATCCCAATTTTCCCAATTATTTGGTTAGTTTACGACATCAGAAGACAACACAAAATAATTAAAGGTCATAATCGCTAGATATGATAAATGAACCATCATTTCATCCCACGAATACTGGATGGATAGAAGTGATTTGCGGTGGAATGTTCAGTGGAAAAACTGAAGAATTGATTCGAAGAGCACGTCGCGCACAAATTGCAGGACTTAGAGTGATCATAGTAAAACCTCCTATTGATAAACGATATGAGGACGAAATGGTTGTTTCTCACAATCTGACAAAACTACCAAGCTTATCAGCAGAGACTGCAGATCAAATTGTCCTGCTTACCGGTAACGCCGAAGTAGTTGCCATTGACGAAGCACAATTTTTTGATAACAGACTGATCGATGTTGCAAATTCCCTTGCTAATGACGGCAAAAGGGTTCTGATTGCCGGATTGGATATGGATTATCTTGGTCGTCCATTTGAACCCATGCCACAACTTATGGCCATAGCCGAATATGTGACCAAACTGCATGCAATCTGTGCAGAATCAGGTGCTATTGCAAGTTACTCACAACGTGTCGTAAATAGTCAGGATCGAATACTGGTAGGTGAATCAGATGCGTATGAACCTCGTTCCAGAGGTTGCTTCAGACCACCCCACGATACCAGAAGAGGCAGAATTATACCAAAACCGGATTTCAATAATCACAACAAAGAGTAATCTTTATGGATATTATCAGAGGCGTTATCGGGATGACATTTATCATCCTGCTGGCATTTGGATTCAGCAATAACAGAAAAGCAATTAACTGGAGATTAGTAGGAACTGGATTACTCATCCAACTTACTTTAGCTATTTTCATATTAAAGGGTGCGGCAATGGCCGAGTTCTTCTCCCCTTTGGGATGGCCTAAATTGTTTTTTAGTTTTGTATCATCCTTTTTTGTGGTTGTATTAGAATTTACAACTGAAGGAGCCGCATTTATTTTTGGTGATCTGGCCAAAGGACCCGGATTAGAAGGCAGTCTCGGATTTTTCTTTGCATTTCAGGTATTGCCAACCATCGTGTTTTTCGCCTCGCTCACAACTATTCTCTATCATTATGGAATTCTTCAAGCAATAGTGAAGTTCATGGCTTCCGGGATGCGCAAAATCATGGGGACATCCGGAGCTGAATCGCTTTCAGTTGTAGCTAATATATTTGTTGGGCAAACTGAAGCCCCTCTTGTTGTTAAGCCTTATATCGAAAGAATGACTCCATCGGAATTAATGGCTGTTATGACAGGTGGAATGGCGACCATTGCCGGTGGTATTATGGCTGCGTACATCCAGATGTTGGGTGACTCATACGCACAATCTCATGGAATATCTCTGGAGCTAGGTAGACAACTGTTTGCAGAGCAATTACTTGGCGCAAGTTTGATGGCTGCTCCTGCTGCTTTGGTTATTGCCAAAATATTGTACCCTGAGACCCAAACCCCTGAAACAATGGGTGAAGTTAAAGTAAGTGTAGAAAAAACAGATGCAAATGGTATTGATGCCGCCTCAAATGGTGCTGCTGAAGGACTCAGACTTGCATTAAACGTCGGGGCAATGTTGCTGGCGTTCATAGCTCTTTTAGCACTTCTTAATTCATTTTTGGGATGGTTTGGCTCCGTCCCGCAATCAGTTGGGACACTGATGGGAGTAGATATCCCGATTTTTGATATTACTATTCAATCAATACTTGGATACATTTTTGCACCAATTGCATTTATCATTGGAGTCCCATGGGTTGATGCATTTAACGTTGGGTCCATGCTTGGAACAAAAATCGTATTGACAGAATTCATCGCATATATAGATTTGTCTCAGTTTGTACTCGAGCAACAACTTCAAGAGAAGACGATATTCATGGCTACATTTGCGTTATGTGGATTTGCTAATCTCGCTTCAATCGCAATTCAAATCGGTGGAATAGGCGGAATTGCTCCAAGCAGGAAAGCAGAATTAGCGAAATTCGGTGTCAAAGCGGTATTTGCCGGAACATTGGCAAATCTTATGACAGCAACTCTCGCCGGAGTTCTTTACTAAACCTATTTTAGACTGTTTTTTATATAATACCGTCGTTTATATAACGTTATTTGGGAATTAAGTTGCCAAATAAATTGGTATATTGGCGGCTTCTAAAATGATAAACTCTAACTTTAATCATTGACAAATCATCGACACATGACACGATACTATTTTTTGTTTTACTCATTGATCATTCTGGTAATTTCAGCTTGTTCTTCCACTCAGAATTCCACTGATAAAACTAATGACCCGGTAGTTGGTGTAGTTAACAATGAGTCAATATATTTTTCGGAATTATTTCATCAGTTTAACCGAACGTCAATAAATTCTGATGCTGATGTAACTTTAGATTCATTATCGAATGAATTATTAAACTTTTTGCCATTGTATATCGATTATAAAGCAAAACTTGCCAGTGCTGAACAGGCAGGTTACTTTAACGACAATGAAATTCTTCAAGAGTTAAATCAGTACGAAACTCAAACCGCATTTCCGTATTGGCTGGAAAACAAAGTAACTGAGGAATTATTAGATGAGTTAATTCAACGTTCTGATTTCGAATTAAATGCATCCCACATTTTAATCAACATCCCAGAAGGAACAAGTCCGGCCGATACCATTCATACATGGAATAAACTAATAGAAGCAAGAGAAAAAGCGATCAATGGTGAGGATTTTGACTCTTTAAGCACTGTTTATTCGTCTACTCAAATGGGACGTAGTATGGGTGGTCCATTAGGATTTTTCTCCGGTGGCTGGGCAGTTAAGGCATTTGAAGATGTAGCATATTCTCTGAATGAAAATGAAATATCGATGCCGTTTCGATCACAATTCGGTTATCATATCATAAAACTTCATGAAATACGCCCTTCCAGCACGGATCGATTATTATCTCATGTATTTTTGCGAGTACCGAGTGAAGATCAATTAGATGAAGTACTCGAACAAGCTCAAAAAGGGTATGACGAGTATATGAACGGTGAGATTGATTGGCCAAATTTTGTGCAAAACTACTCTCAGGATGCTCAATCTGGTCCAATGGAAGGTAGGATTGGATGGGTTAATTACGGTAGGTATGACCCAAGATTTACTGATGTTGTTATGAAAATTGAAAATCAAGGTGATATTACGAAACCATTTTTTAGTGGCTATGGTGTTCACGTTGTTCGATTAGATTCAATTAAAGCCTATCCAAATGAAGAAGTTCGTAAGAACGAGATTTTAGGTCGATTAAAAACACTTCCCCGATACAAAGAGAACAAATCTTATACGATATCAAATATTCGCAAAGCTGGATCCGAGTCGATTAAATCAACGACATTCGATGATTTCGAAAAAATAGTACAGGCAAATAGAGGTAACTCTTATTCGTCACTATCGGTTCCAACTGATTTACTGAATTCGCCGGTGTATGAGTTTAATGACGAAACCTATACCCTCTCAGAATATTTAAATTGGATATACTCCAATACTGACACTACTTCCACTAATAATTACAGTTATTCTTATCGTGATAATTATTTTAATGCTGTAGCTGAGTCACATGTAGTTCCGATTACTAAAGAAATATTCCCGGAATTCAGATCTCTTAGTAAAGAATATCTAAACGGATTAGTCATTTTCAAGATCTCAGAGGACTCGGTTTGGAATTATTCAAAATCTGATTCTGCCTCTATCAAAGCACTTTACGATCAAAATCCGGATAAATACCGATTTGATGATCGATATTTTTATAAACGTGTTTCTGCAGCAAATGATAGTACTCTACAAGTTGCACTTCAATTATATGAGGATGGAATTTCTGTTGATTCATTAAGCAATAAAGTTCGTGGCGTATTGGTAAGAAGTGATGTTGTTAATGATGTAACAATTGATCCATTTGACAAATTAACCTCATTAAATGCCGGGGATGTCAGTGAAATCTTTGACTACAGAAATCGTCCAACAGTTTTTATTCTAGATAGAAAAGAAGATTCCAGAGGCATGACATTTGACGAGGCATATTTCCGTGTAGTATCAGAATATCAACCAATGCGAGAAAATGATTGGATGGAAAGATTAAGAGCTAAATTCGGAGTAAGATCGTATCCAGACAGAATTACCCCAGAAGTTGTCCAAAATATGCTGACAAAATGAAATGTGGGTTATTTTATCTGCTTTTTTTAACTGTGTTAACGATTGGTTGCACAAGCTCAGTGGAAGAATCAAATCGTGTTCCACTGGCATTAGTGGGTGATAATACCTTGTATCTTGATGAAGCAATAAGAAATATCCCTGGTTTTTTACTTGAAAATGATAGTTTGAAATCCGTACAACAATTTCGGGATAACTGGATTCGCGATCAGGTTTTATTTGATGAAGCTTTGAGACTTGGGCTTGATAATCATGAATCCGTTCAGGAAAAGCTAAAAAAATCAAATAGGGATATACTGGTTAGTTCAATGCGCGACCAAATACTATTGAATTCTACTTCTACATTTGAAATTTCGAATGCTGAGGTTTCTACATTTTATGAAGCCAATCGAAATCAATTTGTTTTGCAAAATCGCCATGTCAGGGTTAGGCATTTGTTTTCTGAAACCAATGAGGAAGCTGAAGCAGCAAGAAATAGTCTGATCAATGGTGCGTCATGGCAGCAGATTGTTCAAGATTTTGCTATCGACAAAATGTATTCAATGTCAACTGATAACGAATTGATATCAGAAGTGGACGCATTAAATGGATATCCGACTATGAAGTCATATCTTCAGGTTGTGGGACTCATGGAGGTATCTCCAATTTACAAGGAAGATGAATACTATCATTTCATCCAAATCGTTGAAGACAGACCACCAGGAGATCATCCTGACCTTTCAATGGTTTTTGATCAGATAAAAAACTGGCTTCAGATGGATAAATCCAGAAAAAGTATACAGGCATACGAGCAAAATCTTTATTTACAAGCTGAAGCAAACAACGAAATTGTCATATATTAATATTTTACGACTTACTGATTAATTATATAAAAATGCAAAAAACGATATTTACGCTAACAATCATTTTACTCACATACGGAATAGGTTCCGCACAGCAAGCGCCAGTTGTAGCTGATAAAATTGTAGCTTTGGTTAATGATCATATCATCTTAAAATCAGATGTTGATGCACGTACTTTTGAATACTTACAGTCTACACAAGGTTTGACTTTTACTGAAGAGTTATGGTACGATGTTCTGGATTCAATGGTCGATAATTACGCTATGGTGGAAAAGGCAAAAATTGATTCAGTTGTGGTTAGTGATGAAGAAGTAAACCGAGAATTGGATCAAAGAACCAGAGTTCTGATTGAAAGAGCCGGCGGTGAGAGACAATTAGAACAAGCTTTAGGTAAAAGTTTGATTCAGCTTCGTTCAGAATACAGGGAACAATTTCGACAAGAAATGGTATCAGAACGATTACGTCAAATGCAAAGAACGTCAATCACTATTACCAGACCTGAAGTTGAAGCTTTTTTTAAGGAGGTATCAGTCGATTCATTACCTATTATTCCGGAATCTGTTGAATTAGCACACATTGTATCAATTCCACCACCACGCCAGGATGCATTAGATCGTGCTTTCAATTTAGCTTCTGCAATTCGTGATTCTATTGTAAATCAGGGCGCTGATTTCGAAGAAATGGCAAAAAAATATGGCGAAGACGGGACCGCTACCAGTGGTGGATTAATCCCATTAATGCCATTAGGTGATTTAGTACCAGAATACTCCGCCGCTGCTTCTGCTTTGTCACCCGGACAAGTTTCAGAGGTTGTTAAAACGTCCTTTGGATATCACGTGATTCGATTAAATCAGCGTGTAGCTGATCAAATTGAAACAAATCATATTCTCATCCGAGTTCGTGAGGATGAATTGGATGAACAATTTTCTATCGATTTTTTAACCGCAGTGCGTGATAGTATCATTAATCAAGGCAAAGAATTTGCTGCAATGGCCAGATTGCACTCAGATGACAAATCCACAGCTCCAGCTGGCGGAAGATTGATCAATCCCCAAACCGGCGATCGAAAAATTGCCATAGAACAAATGGACCCGGCTTTGTACAGAACTGTTGTACTCTTGGAAAATGAAGGTGATATTTCTGAGCCACGTTCATTTAGCACTGGCCAACAAGCTTCAGATCAACGAGCATTCAGAATCGTCAGACTCATTAAAAGAATTCCTGAACATCGTGCTAATTTGACCCAGGATTATGTCCTACTAAGTAACTTTGCACTTCAGCAAAAACAAGCTTTAGCTATGCAAAAATGGGTCCAGGAAATTCGAAACCAAGTGTATATCGAGTACAAAATTGATATGCCCTATTTGTCATCTAATTGAAATATTTTGCAATGAGTCAGGATTTAAAAGAAGCTGTTTCGTTTCGTAATTCATTTGAATCGTTAAAAAAAGAAATTAGCAAAATAGTCGTCGGACAAGATGATGTAGTTGATCAACTTTTGATCAGTTTGTTA
>DLXM01000166.1 GCA_003448835.1 Bacteroidota bacterium
CCAATCCGGCGGATACAACGGCCACTAATTTCACAATTGGTGAACCCGAGACAACGGACTCAACTTTTATTTATATCCGTCGTGAAGATCAAGCGTATACCAGATACAGTCTGATCACGAATAATATCCTGTTTAAACCGGGTGAATTGTTCAATTATGATCAGTATCTGCTCACAGTGCGTCGATTTCAGAATATTGGCATGATCAATGTCCGGCAATTCGGACTCAGTCCGGATGGAAGTGTTCCTGATTATTCAAAAGATAAACTTCCGGTTCGTATTGATATGCAGACACTGCCCAGACATAGTCTAAGGTTCGACATTTTTGGGATGCAACGTCTCGGATTTGGTGCCGGTGCTGGACTTCGCTATACGAATAACAACCTGTTACGCAAAGGAGAAGCACTGGAAATCGGTTTAAATGGTAGTTTTGAGAATGCACCAAATGTCTCAGCCGGACTACTTCGTTCTGTTGAGGGAACCATCCAGTACAGTCACCCACGACTTACTTTTCCTTTGGGATTTTTATCCAATAGATCCGGATTCATCAACGCCAGGACAAATTATCAAATTAGCTTAGCTCGAATAAATCAGTTGAACTTCAATGTTAACGCCAACCTGCGTTTCAACTTAAATTATCAGGTGCAGCACAATGCAACGACGACCTCTATACTGGATTTATTGGAATTTGATTGGTTTGATGCCAGTCCAACTCCGGCATTTATTGAGCAAATTGAACTCGAAGTAACTGATCCATTGCAAAGAGAACGGATTCTTAATGATTTCAGTCAACAGTTCAACTCGACATTGCGTTATACATTACGCAGGACAACTACCGACATTATCAAAAGAAACAGTGGCTATTATAATGAAATGTCGATTGAGTTTGCAGGTAGTATCCCCTGGATGATCGAAAGTTTGTTTGTCAGACCCGGTGAACCGTTGCAATCAACAATTCCGTCACTATCCTTAGCCGACTCGACCCTAAGTTACTCTCGATTCATTAAATTTTATGCGGATCACCGCAAATACATCCCCGTAACTGAAAACACAACTGTGGCATTACGAGCGTTTGGCGGTATTGCTTACGCATATGGTCAAAACACACAAATTCCGTTGAACCGACGATTTTTTGCAGGTGGTAGTACTGATATTCGTGGTTGGCCACCACTGCGCCTTGGACCCGGATCGTTAAGTATCAGTCGTGTTACCGTAAACGGTGCCGATATAAAATTAGCATCCTTTATCGAAACCCGACATGTGGTTATGCGCAATGTACTTTCAACGAACTGGACACTTGCAGCGTTTGCAGATGCCGGAAATATCTGGAATGGTCCACGAAGTCAATTTACCGATGGGAAATTTCGATTTAACTCATTCTACAATGAAATCGCCGTTGGTGCCGGATTTGGTATTCGTTTAGATTGGGAATATGTAGTTTTGCGTATCGATATGGCATACAGAGCGTATGATCCGGCTACCGATAATGGTGTAAGACGAGGATGGTTTAATAATCCAAATTCTTATATTCACTTTGGAATCGGTCACTCATTTTGATCCGATTTCAGTTAAAAATAAACTTTTAGCACGAGTTCATGTTCAACAAAGGAAAAATCAAGGAATTACAACTTCGTTCTCGAATCGTATTCAAATCTCGATTTTTGAAAGTCTTGAGTCCGTTAGATCGCTTTGAATTCCTCGAGCTTTGCAATCGCAGAAAATACAAAGCCGGTGAATATATCTATTATCAAGGTGATCCGGGAACCGGTATGTACTTTGTAGAAAAAGGTGTTGTTGAACTCATTGTTGAAGCTGAGGATTTAGCCAACAAACCTACATTTCGAGTTGAAGCTCCGGAAAGTTTCGGAGCACTATCTATTGGCTACGAAATGCGAAGAATGTCATCTGCACGTTGTGCTACAGATTGCACATTATATGGATTCTTCAAACCCGATTTAGTGACATTATGCAACCGACATCCACAAATTGGCATAAAATTTATGTCAGTGCTCAACTCAATTGCTTTGAGACAGCTTCAGGTCACATTACGCACACTAACTGAAAAAACGGATGTAGCTACCGCACATTCTCTGCAATTCGAAACATATTATACCGGCGATCATATGCCGGAATCCTGATTATGGTAAAAAAAGGTTCTGAAATCACGGTGCAGATGTTATCTGCAGCTTATGAGGGTAAGTGTGTCGGTAAACTGGATGGAATGGCTGTTTTTGTAGGCAATACCGCACCCGGGGATGTCGTCAGAGCACAAATNNAGCACAAATCACTCGTAAAAAAAGTAGTTTTGCTGAAGGCCGGCTTCTGGAGATTCTTGAAAATGGGCCGGAGCGAATTGTTCCAAAATGTCAGCATGCTTCCTATTGTGGTGGCTGCACCTGGCAACATGTGAGCTATGAAGAACAAGCCAGGTTCAAACGTGGACATGTTCGAGATCATATACATCGTATCGGAAAACTTACACACGTTGATCCGTTACCCACATTGACCAGTGAAAAACAATTCCATTATCGCAATAAAATGGAATATACTTTCAGTGATATGCGCTGGCTTACACCCGAAGAAATTGCCTCTGGTGATGATTTCGATCGAAAAGGAGTAGCACTTGGATTACATGTCCCCGGACGATACGACAAGATTTTAGACCTAAAAGAATGTTTTCTTCAGGACCCAATTTCATTTGAAATCCTGGATTGGTTGCGAAATTATGCGGTCGAACACGAAATTGAACCCTGGAATACCCACCAACGAACCGGATTCCTACGAAATCTAATGATCCGAAATGCGTATCACACGAAGGATTTGATGGTCAATCTGGTGACTTATGCCGATGATCCGGAATTCATGGAACGCTTTAATGTAGATCTTTTACTAGCTTTTCCTTCTGTAACGACTGTCATCAACAACGTAAATGATACGTTTTCTCCGACATCCATCGGACGATATGAAAATGTTTATCATGGACCGGGATATATCACCGAATTTATTGGTCCATATTCGTTTCATATCAACGCGAATGCTTTTTTTCAGACGAACACACCACAAGCAGAAGCATTGTACGAAACAGCCCGCCAGTTCGCCGATCTCCAGGAAGGCGACATTGTATATGACCTGTACTGTGGCGTCGGCTCCTTGAGCCTATACATGAGCGAGAAGGCATCTAAGGTGGTTGGAATAGAGATCAACGAGGTGTCCATCAAGAATGCTGAGGCCAATCGTGACCGAAACAAGGTGTCGCACTGTTATTTTGAACAAGGCGATATGAAGGATGTGTTCACGAAGGACATCATCGACAAACATGGACGACCGGATGTCATTATTACGGATCCACCCCGCGCCGGAATGCACGAAGATGTGGTTCGGCATCTAAATGAGCTGGCCGTTGATCGATTGGTTTATGTGAGTTGTAACAGCGCGACCATGGCCCGTGATCTCGAAATTCTCTCAGAAGTCTATGAAATCGTCGCAGTCCAACCGGTCGACATGTTCCCCCAAACTTATCACATCGAAAGTGTTGCAAAGTTAAGGTTGAGGAAATAATTTTTAATTCGAGATTTTGGAGTTTCGCTTTAATCCATTAAATCCATGTCTATCCAAAATTGATTATTTTTATTTAAATAATTATTTATCTTAAAAAGATAGCACTATATATTAAGTGAGTTTTTCAACAACACTAAATTTTATAAATGAGATTATGAAAAAACCTTGGGTTGTACCAGAATTGGTAACTATGAATATTGTTAATGGAAATCCAATATTCACCTTTGAAACTACTTTTGGAACAGCAACATCATAAAATTATAACTCATCAGAAATATTGATTTTAATGTTTAAATTCTTTTCATCAATTTAAAACTAATGAATAAAATCTGATTTGGACTTGAATTAACTGTTATGAACAGTATAGGTGGATGGGTTACATTCTTCTACTGAATTTTCAACCGGCACACTTTCCTAAACTATATCCACACCACATGAATGAAATGCCGATATAATACAGAGCGGGATTCCACCACCCGGATGGGTACTCCCGCCGGTGAGCCATAGATTTTTGACGGATTTAGACCTGTTTCTTGGTCTCAAAAAAGCGGCAAATGCATTATTGGATGAAGTTCCATAAATACTTCCCCGATTTGACCGATAGCGCTCGTAAAAGTCCTTTGGCGTTAAAACAGATTGCTCTACAATAGACTTCCGGAGTCCAACTAATCCCCTTTTTTCGAGTTCATCGATAATATGCCCTCCATATTCGGCACCCCCTCCATCAAATCCATCTTGTAAATACGGTGCATTAACCAAAACAAACAGATTAGAACCACCAACTGGAGCATGATCGATATCTTTAGTGCTCGTATTTGCCACATATATAGTCGGATCCACAGGTAATTGTCCGCGTTTAAAGATATCATCGAACTCTTTTTTGTAATCGCTACTAAAAAAGATGGAATGATGATCAAGCATGTCCCATTGACGATTAGTCCCCAACAAAATTACATACCCAGAACATGATGGTTCGGTTGACTCCGTAATCTTGCGGGTCAAGGTGGAAACATCTTTCTTTTCAAGCATGTTCAAATACGTTTCATACGCATCCGAATTCGAAATCACTATTTCAGCTTCGTAGATATCACCATCCGCAACTACCCCAACCGCTTTTCCATCTCTAACTACAATTTTTTGCACATCTTTGCCCAGTTCAAACGTAGCACCCAACTCCAAGGCCAGCCTCTCAAACGCTTTTGCCAACGAATACATCCCTCCTTTGACATAATATCCACCGGTATTAAGCTCAACATGTGGAATTACGTTCAACGTTGCAGGTGATTTGTACGGACTCGATCCGTTATAGGTAGCAAAACGATTAAAAAACTGCTTTAAATAATCAGATTCAAAGCTTTTATCAACCCGATTACTGACTGTTGAAAAAGCATCGATTTTCAGCACATCGGATAACGGTAATCGAAGTAAATCGGTCCATTGCCGAAGCGGATGATAAATAAAGGTCGATGCCGTGAGGTCATACAATCGTTTTGAATATTCG
>DLXM01000252.1 GCA_003448835.1 Bacteroidota bacterium
AAAAACGAAAAGACCTGGATGCATTCATTTCCATTGTAAAGCAGTATAACCCCAAGGCTTTTATATCTATTGAGGATGTTAGAAGTGTTCAGGAAGGGTACTTTTACAAGGATATAGGGGAAAAATCGAGCTTTGCTAAAATGTTCTCGATGAGAAAGTAGTCCGGGGATTTCGGGTGGTAATTATCGCCCTATCGATACAATTGAACGCCCGTAGCAGAGTTATTTTCCACAAACTTCTTGTGCATCTGAGATAGAAAAACCAATGATGCCGTTTCAGCACGCAAGCGGTTATCACCCAATCCGATGAATGTAGCAGATTTTTCAGTTAATAAATTGACCTCCCGTTCTGAAAATCCGCCCTCGGGACCTACAAATAATACAACCGGATCATCGGAAGACAATTGTCCAATCTGATGAGAATACTGAACTTGTTCATGTGCAACAATTGTGCGACCATAATCTTGTTTTAGAACTTCATCCACAGACCCCAAAACGACCAGTTCAGGTAAATAAACCTGCAAAGATTGTTTCATGGCTGCTTCGATGATGCCAAGGACCCTGGATTCTTTGATGTTAGAACGTTCAGATCGGTCAGCATCAAATAAAACGATACGCCCTACCCCAATTTCAACAGCTTTTTCAATTGCAAATTCCAGGCGATCTCGTAGTTTGATAATCCCAATTGCCAGTGTAATTGACGAAAAATAGGGTTTCGTATAATTTTTTGATTCTGTGAGTCTACAAATCAATGATTTACCGGAAACCTGAGTCAATTCGGCTTTAAAAAGGGAGCCGATACCATTTGTGAAATGAATCTGATCACCGGGGTTATGACGAAGCACTTTGGTGATATGATGTACCTCGTCTCCACGAAGTTCGATCGTTTCCAAATCTCCCATCACCGTTGGAAAATAGAATAATTGCATAAGTTGTTCTACTCGTGATAATCAGGATCGACTTCACCTGGAGCAAATTCAAATTCACCGGTTTTGAGCATATTCGAGATATACGGACGACACATCCCGCAGTTATCACCTGCGATTTTTTTATCAATAACTTCCTGCAGCGTTTTCAACTCGTAAGTATCCATCAACAATTTGATTTGTTCAAAAGTCCGGTAACGGCATACACAACGGGTAACTGTTTTGATTCTGCGACTCATTCAGTGTCTATAAAATGCTTACTCAGTTTGAGATCTTGTCCCTGATAATTACTTTTGATATCACGTCCGTAGATCAATTCAGGGATTTCAGTGTTGGGTTCGAACACCATACGGAAAAAAGTCTGACCGTCTTCGATCAAAAATGGAACATCGTGCGAGCGGACTTCAAGTACGGCTCGTGCTCCACCTTCAGATTTAAGTCCACCAAAGCCACTATCGAAAAATCCGGCATAATGTGTTCGAAGTTCGCCGGATCCAGTGTCATATGGTACCATTTCAGCAGCAAGATGTGACGGGATTCGACATCGTTCTTTTGAGGCAAAAATATAGAAAGCTTCAGGTTCCAGAATCAAATAATCATCCTGATTCATGAAAATCGGATCCCAGAATTCAGATACTTTATAATGATTGATGCTGTCTAAATCGATTAAATCCCGATTCTTCTTCGCTTTGTATCCTACGATTTGTCCCTTTTGGTTTTGAAGGCTGACACTCATAAACAAGCCGTTATTGACCTTCAAATCATCAATATGAACCGGTTTACCCCCATCATTGAACAAAAATGGATCACTGTGGTGCGTGCGAAGAATGTCCTCATCAGATAACAACGAAAATCCGTGGCGGATTCTCAACTGATTCAGGCGCTGTCCCGTGCGGACACGAATCGGAAATGACTTCGGAACGACCTCCAGGTACAACTTTCCGGAGTATCCGGGCACAATTTCTTCAAAACGATGAGAATAATCGGTAATGACACGGGTGAAAATATCCAGCCGGCCGGTTGAACTTTTAGGATTGGTACGCGCTGAAAGTTTTTCTTCAGTGAAAATGTGCGATTCCTCACCACCTTTGCCCCGCCCCTTTTTAAACTGTGAAAAAACCGAATTATCAGGGAAATGAATCTCCTCAAGCAACGGAATGATATAGGTACAATTTGGTTCCAGAACCGCCCCATCATCAATAGAAAATGAATGTTGGGTCAATTTGGCAAGTTTTTCTTCAACCGTTTCATTTTCAGGTAAAAAACTGCACCGAACCCGATGCGCAATTGTTCCAAGACGCAAATCAAGCGAGTTGGGCTGAAATTGTCCCTCCAACAGCGGAAATTCAGCCGGTGTTTTTATCACTCCAAGTTGATATAACAACTTGATTTTTTGGATTGGCAGAACCCCTTTGGTCCTAAGATATAATTGTTCGTTTGTTGTCATTTCAAATGGGTTTAACACCTGCAAGTTTGTGAACTATCTTCCACTCAGCTTCTGTCACCGGATGAATACTCAATCGGGATCCTCGTTGCAAAACTATCATTTCCTCAAGTCCAATAGTGTCCATCAGAGTCTCACGAAGCACAGGATTTTCAAATTTCTGTGTAAAAGTTACATTTACTAACTGCCAGCGAGGATTTTCCTGAGTACTTTTTGGATCAAAATAATCTGATTTTGGATTGAATTGCGCCGGATCCGGGTATGGTTCTGACGACACATTCATGGTCCCAACAATCGCTAACGGTTTAGCATTAGAATGATAAAATAAGACTCCGTCACCGGGTTTCATATCATCTCGCATATAATTGCGCGCCTGATAGTTACGAACACCTTCCCAATGAGTAGTTTGATCCTTTGCTGCCATCAAATCATCAATTCCGAATGCATCGGGTTCCGATTTCATGAGCCAGTACCGTCTTTTTGACATGCGATAGATAAATTTTATTCGACAGATATTTTAATGTAAAGGTCAAATGTAACAGAAATTGACCAATAAAATCACGAAATTCTCGAAGATTTTGAACCAAAGTATAAAACCAACCTCACATGTCCAATTTTCAAATTCATCCAGTTACCATGCGCAGTTNNACATTAACAATAGGTTGTAGTCCGGCAACCGAAAGACCAACACCAAAACTGGTCGAAGGCGACACACTTACACTCACAGTTTTAACATCAACAGACCTGCATGGATGGGTCTATCCATGGGACTATTCCACCGACACACCAGATGACCGATACGGACTGGCAAAAGTAGCAACATTGGTCGATTCAGTGCGAGCTGCACAAGCAAACACCATGCTCATCGATGCAGGAGACTGGCTACAGGGCAACCAATTTGCTGCATATTATGCATCCGATGGATTATCGACCCCATATTATCCCCTGCTTAAAGTTGCCGAGTACATGAAATACGATGCGTTTGTCCTTGGGAACCATGAATTCAACTTTGGCATCGATTATCTGAATACCCGGCTCGAACAATCCCCAAGTATTGAATACATAGCCGGAAATGTTTACGAGCATAACACCTCAAATCCCGCATACAAACCATATTTCATAAAAAATGTAGGTGGAGTTCAGGTTGCTATCGTCGGACTCACTACACCGGGTTCCGCAATCTGGGACCGTCCACGAGTAGAAGGCAAATTAGATTTTGTGGATGGAGTTGAAGCGGGACGCCGATTTGTGAATGAAGCACGGGCTGCAGGCGCGGAAATCGTTGTGGTGTTGGCTCACTGCGGACTCGAAAGTGGTTCTTCCTACAACGATGCCAGTGTACCTGATGAAAACTTTGGACGTGCTCTTTTGGAACAAGTCCCCGGAATCGACCTTTTTGTATTCGGACACTCTCACCGGGTCACAGAAGATACTTACGTGACCTCATTAGACTCTGTGGATGTTCCGGTAATTCA
>DLXM01000341.1 GCA_003448835.1 Bacteroidota bacterium
CTGCAATGCGTGCACGTGGTGCCCAGGCTACAGATATTGTAATCCTGGTAGTAGCTGCCGATGATCGGGTTATGCCTCAAACAATTGAAGCTATTAATCACGCTCAAGCCGGTGGTGTACCGATTGTTGTTGCTTTAAACAAAATGGATAAGCCTGATGCCAACCCGGATAAAATCCGCCAGCAATTATCAGACCACAACGTAATCGTTGAAGAATGGGGTGGTAAGGCACAGTGTGCTGAAGTATCTGCGCATTCTGGTCTTGGAATTGACGATCTGTTAGAGAAAGTGCTTATTGAAGCCGAATTAATGGATCTGAAGGCTAATCCAAATCGAAGAGCATCCGGAGTAATTCTGGAAACTAAAGTAGATAAAGGTAAGGGTGTTGTTGCAAACGTATTGATTCAAAAAGGTACAATGCGAGTGGGCGATCCATTTGTAGCCGGACAATATTCTGGTCGTGTTCGTTTGATGGAAAATGAACTTGGACAAAAAATTGAATCAGCCGGACCATCAAAACCTATTCAGTTAACTGGATTTGACGGACTTCCTCAAGCCGGTGATCGTATTATTGTTACTGAGGATGAAAAAACTGCTAAAGAAATTGCAAACCAACGTCAGCAAATCAAGCGTGAGCAGGACATGCGTAAGGTCAAACACCTTACCCTCGATGATATTGCACGTAGAATGGCACTTGGCGACATCGTTGAATTGAATCTTATTGTTAAAGGTGATGTGGACGGATCCATTGAGGCTTTAAGTGGATCACTTCAAAAGATTTCAACTGAAGAAGTCAAAGTTAATATCATACACACCGGAGTTGGAGCGATTTCTGAGTCGGATGTTCTTTTAGCATCTGCCTCCGATGCTGTTATTATTGGTTTCCAGGTTCGACCTACAACGAATGCTCGGAAATTAGCTGAAAAAGAAGAAATCGATATCCGATTGTTCAGTGTAATTTACGATGCAATTGATGCTGTAAAAGATGCTCTCGAAGGAATGTTAAGTCCTGAACTTGGTGAGAAAATTGTAGCAACAATTGAGGTTCGTGATCTGTTCAAAGTACCAAATATTGGAACTATTGCAGGTTGTTATGTACAAGAAGGTAAATTAAATCGGAATACAAAAGTCCGACTTATCCGTGATGGAATTGTTATCTATGATGGTATGATATCATCATTGAAACGATTTAAGGATGATGTTCGTGAAGTATCTGCCGGATATGAATGTGGTATCGGTATTCATAACTATAATGACTTGAGAGTTAAAGACATTATAGAAGGGTACGAAATCACAGAAACTAAACGTAAGTTAAATCAATGAGCATTCGCACAGAAAGAGTAGCATCCCAGATCAAACGCGATTTGGGACCTATTCTGCAAGGTTATCAGCAGGGTTCGATTATCACTATTACATCTGTAAAAATTAGTGATGATTTGATGCTGGTCAGGGTGTATTTGAGTATTTATGCACCGGGAACTGACACTGAGCCGATATTTGATTATATCACAGAAAAAACACCGGCTATTCGAACAGAATTAGCCGCTTTAATGCGACATCAACTTCGTAGAATTCCGGAAATTCATTTCTATCTGGATGATACTGCTGACTATGTAAACAAGATTGAAAATCTTTTCAAAAAGATCCAGGAACAGCGGGAAACGGGTAATAACTCCTAGGGCAACCCATGAACCAGGAGCCTAAATTACCAGTTCAAACAGTCTTGTTCGATAAAAATAATCATCCGCCTGATGGTTTTGATTATTCTTCTGGTTGTGCTTTTATCGTGAATAAACCGTCTCATTGGACGAGTTTCAGAGTCGTTGGACTCATCCGCAAACTTACAGGAATTAAAAAAGTTGGTCATGCAGGGACTTTAGATCCGCTTGCTACCGGTGTTTTGATTCTTTGTGTTGGTAAAGCAACTAAACAGATTGATCTATTTATGGCTTCAAAAAAGTCATACATCACGACAATTACTTTGGGAAGTACAACACCCAGTTATGATTCAGAAACTGAAATTTCTGAAACGGCACCATTTGATCATGTGACTGTTGATGCTGTAAAAAAACTGATCCAAAAAGAATTTATTGGTCCGATTGAACAAATCCCACCTATGTATTCTGCTGTTAAACACAAAGGGACTCCGTTATATAAGATGGCAAGAGTGGGAAAAACAATCGAAAGAAAAGTCAGATTTGTTGAGATTGAAAAATGTGAGCTTTTGAAATTTGATCCACCTGATATTAAATTGGATATTACTTGTAGTAAAGGGACTTATATTCGGACCATTGCTTATGATTTGGGCATCAAACTTGGAACGGTATCGTACATGACGGCATTAGAACGTACTGCAAGTGGTGATTATACAGTAGATCAAGCCTTTGACATATCAACACTAATTAAAGTATTAGATCCCAATGGCAAGTCCGGTATTTCTATCTGACGTTAAATATGACACGAATACGGTGCTAACCGTGGGAACATATGACGGGGTCCATGAGGGACATAAAGAGATTATACGTCGAGTTGTTGAGACGGCTAAAAAGAAGAATGCCCGTAGCGTGGTAGTTACATTTGATCCTCATCCTCGTGAAATCATCAACACAGGTAAAGATAAAATCAAATTACTAACAACAATCGATGAGAGAGCACATATTTTGAATGTGCTTGGGATCGATGAAATGGTTGTTATTCCATTTACAAGAGATTTTTCATTATTGTCTTCACGTGAATTCATTGAGGATATTTTAATAAAAAAAATTGGAGTATCCGGTTTCGTGATAGGATATGATCATCAATTTGGAAGAAATCGTGAAGGTACGATTTCATTAGTTCGAGAGTTGGCCGGTATACATCATTTTGAAGTTGATGTGATTGAAGCACAAGAGGTTGGTACAATTACCGTCAGTAGCACCCTGGTCAGAAAAGAATTAGAAGTAAAAGGTAATATCGAATTGGCTGATAAATACTTAGGTCGTCCATACAGGCTAAGTGGTTTAGTGGTTCATGGAGATAAAAGGGGGCGAAAAATTGGGTACCCGACAGCTAATTTAAAAATTACAGATGTTAGAAAGATCATCCCAAAATACGGTGTCTATGCAGTAGATGTTCAAATTGATCGTAATTCAAAAATATATCGGGGGATGATGAATATTGGTTATCGTCCAACTTTCACAGATGATACCGAGTTGTCTATTGAGGTACATATCATAGATTTTCAGGAAGATTTGTATGGAAAAATCGTCACTGTAGATTTCCTGAAAAGAATTCGCGATGAAAGATCATTTAGCGGAATTGATGCACTTAAAACACAGTTGGATATGGACCGAATCAGTTGTTTAGGTGTATGAAAAGCGGTATATTATAGGCTTAGCAGAAAAAATCTGCTGCTATTGTTTCTACTTTAGCATTATAACATCTAAAGCGGAGTTTATTAAATGAACATCACTACTGAAGAGAAAAAAGAAATTTTCACAAAGTTTGGCAAAAGCGAAGCCGATACCGGTTCACCTGAAGCACAGATTGCACTATTTACAGAGCGTATCAACAGACTTACTGATCACCTCAAAACGCACAAGAAAGACCACTCTACTCGTCTGGGTCTTCTTAAACTGGTTGGTAAACGACGACGTTTACTCAATTATGTTATGAAGAAAGACATTGAAGGGTATAGAACACTTATCGCCGAGTTGGGCATCAGGAAATAATTATCTTCATCAGGGCACGGGAAAACCTCGTGCCCTTTTTTGTGTGAATCTTTAGAGTTGATTGACAGGATCAATCTATTTGCTTCTGTCAATCAACTCTCTA
>DLXM01000003.1 GCA_003448835.1 Bacteroidota bacterium
TGTACAATGCATCAGCACCGGCACGGTTATAATTTCCAATAATGGTCATCATCGGGAACTCCATCCCACCGCCAATGATATTTCCGGCTTCAACCGAGGTCATGTGAGGCCATGGATATGAAAAATCGGTGTATCGGGACAAAAATTCGATTGAACTTTGAACATAAGCCGCTGCTTGTGACCAATTAGGAGCAACTTCACGCCAGAATGCATTCGCACGGATGTAATCTACTTTGCCATCGCCATCTTTATCACCAACAGGAGTTCTGCCACTATCCCAGAACGACTCACGAGTCGCTGAGAAAGCGATATCACGCACATCTTTAGCATAAAACTTCCAGGTCAACATCCCTGAATCAGTACCGGTTGTTGCAACTGAACCAAAATCATCTTTAGTAATGATGTTAACGACTTCGTCACTTGATCCTGCTTTTTTGTATCGATCCAGGACATGTGGCGCCAGAACTTCATCCGGATTCAGAAATTCACCGGTACTCATCACAACCCAGTTACCCGGCGCGGTAATTTCAATCGCGTAATTTCCGAAACCATGATAAAACTCAGCACGGGACAGAAACGGATCAGGATGCCAGCCTTGCAGATCATCATAGACCGCCATACGTGGGTACCAGTAAGCCAGAAAGAAAACGTTACCGGTATCATACCCCATACGTCCGCCGGCTCCTGCCTGTGGAATATCCAGCGTCCAGCTAACTTCCAATGTTATGGTCGATCCTGGAGCAACAGGCTGCTCTGGAATCACATACATACGAGTCCCGTTGATCATGTATCGTGCACCCTGGCGTCCGCCTTCAGCTAATTCAGAACCTGCAGCGGCAACACGCTTAATCGTAACCGCCTCAGTCACCTCGCCGGGTTCATTTCGCATCGCACCTTCTTTATGGACATTCAAATCCAGGTCCAGATGCAGATTTCGGAGCGTATCAGGCGAATTGTTGTGATAAACGATCTTTACAACACCCTCAACAAGGTTTTTATCTGGGTGAAGGGTAGCTTTGATATCGTACTCGGACCATTGTTGCCAGTAATTTGGACCCGGAGTTCCATCAGCCGAGCGTGTACCATTTTCGATAGCCTGCAAATAGTTTGGTGGGACTGGAATTGGGTTTGGATAGGGTCGTTCGCGACCGGATTGAGCCAGTGCAGAGCCGACCATTAAAAATAACAGGGGCATGATCGCCCATGTTTTCAGAGAGTTAAACATAGAATTAAATAATTGAATTATAGTTGTAATTACACCACGGAATATGCGAGGATGTCCGATTAAAACCAATATCTCAAGCGTAATACATTGTTAAGGATTAGCTGTGATACTTTGATTTCATATGATCAAAAGATGCTTTAATTAGCTCTCTAAGCTTGGTTTCGTCGATATCAGACAGTTTTTTCACATATAAACATGAAACACTGGTCTTGTATTTGCCCAGATCATTCATGATATCACCGTATTTGTCAAAACCGGGCATGATATAAATAGTAAGACTTTGCTTTCGGGGAGAAAATCCGGTCATCATCCAATCGCCTTTTTGTGCACTTCGTTCAGATTCGTAGTGATATGAGCCGTAACCGACAATACTGTTTCCCCACATTTTGGGTTGTTCACCCGTGACCTCGGCAAATATTTTCAGAAGTTCAAGACAATCCTTTTTTCGCTGTTCAATCTCGACACTATTAATAAAATCGATGACACTGGCATCGTTGACCTGGGTTTTGAGCTCTGCCATAAAATTCTCCTATCTGGGATGTGTATAAAATGTTTTAGCACTTCCGGATCCGTGCCTCAAACGAAAATACGAATATAAAGTTGTATTTTAATTGCAAAATGTTCGCATATTTGCTAACTTTATAAATGAGTGACGATTTAGAACGATATATTGAAAAGAGAAAACAAGAAAGCCCTGCATTTGCTGAAAATTATGAAGAGGGCTATTTGAACTTTAAAATTGGCGTAATATTACGTCAAGCAAGGGAAGAAATGGGGATTACACAACAAGAGGTTGCTGATAAATTAAAAACTACAAAATCGGTCATTTCAAGAATGGAAAATCATGCTGATGATATACGATTGTCAACATTAAGAAAGTATGCTCATGCTTTAGGCCGCAATGTTAAACTGGAAATCTTGTAGACAATTCGTCAAACCTGGTTCAGAACTCTTAAACCAGACCTACTTCATCAACGACTTCCAGAATAACACCTAATGTCTCGCGCAATTCTTCATCTGATATCACCAGCGGTGGTGCAACGCGGATGAGGGTATTTGAATGTAGTGTCCAACCCAGCAATATACCTCGTTCGAAGCAGGCTTCTACGACGCGACGGGTCTGCTCGTAGGTATGTAACTGGACTCCAAGCATCGCTCCTTTACCACGTATTTCCTTGATAGCTGGATGTTTCAGTGTTTCGCGGACCGTAGACTCGATAACATCCGCTCGGGACATCAAGTTCTCGCCCAATAATACACTCAATGCAGCGTGAGATGACGCACAACTGACCGGATGTCCGCCGAATGTGGTTACATGATTCAACGGCGGATCATATTTGAATGCCTCAAAAATGGCATCCGACGACGCAAATGCACCCAGTGGCAACCCACCACCCATTGCTTTAGCCATACAAAGGATATCGGGAACAACTCCATACTGCTGAAACACAAAAAGCGAACCCGTCCGCCCAAATCCGGACTGAATTTCATCAAAGATAAGCAATGCGCCCACATGCGTACACCGAGCGCGAATTGCCCTCAACCATGCAGGGTCAGCAGTAATTATTCCACCCTCACCCTGAATAGGCTCCAAAATAACACACGCTGTTTTTTCGTCAATTTGATCAAAATCCTCACTCGAATTGAATTCCAGAAAATGAACATCCGGAAGCAGTGGTAAATACGGATCCCTGTACACATCCCTACCGGTAACACTCAATGAACCATGAGTATCCCCATGATAACTGTTCTTAAATGCAACTAATTTTGTCCGTCCCGTGTGTTTCTTAGCCAATTTCAGAGCACCTTCATTCGCTTCCGTCCCGGAATTCACGAAATAGATACGTTGCAAAGACTCCGGCAACTGAGATGCCAGTAACCCAGCCAAATCCGATTGTGGTTTCTGGATGAATTCACCATACACCATGACGTGCATGTGCTTGGCGACTTGCTCCTGAACAGCGCGAACAACGGCCGGATGTGAATGTCCCAATGAACTGACTGCAATCCCAGATATGAAATCCGTGTATCG
>DLXM01000195.1 GCA_003448835.1 Bacteroidota bacterium
GGCATCATAGGCCGTATCGGGTTTCCACCAACGCATTTTTCTCGCGTGAATTCAGACAGACTGTCCCCGGATCAACTTCACGCTATTTTATTGGCAATACGATTACAGCTGCGATGTTCGTGAATGTGAAGACGCCTCATAGACACTCTGATATCAGCATGATAGGATTTGAGGGATATTGGAGATATAAATATCAACCCAGCAAGCTACTCGAAGGGTATGATATCCGTGGTGGAACCTTGATTCCGGTTTATAATAACTACAAGATGCACAATTTCGAATTATCTCTGCAACAAGGGTTTAAGTCCTTCGGAGATCGTCTTTTTGATGTTAAAACCCGATTCTACACTAATTTTGCAGGAAGTGATGAGTATTTCTTTCTGGATTACATCGGTGGATTACCCGGAATGCGTAGTTATTCATTCTTTGCCCTTGGTGGGAACACAACGTTTTACACACAGCTGAATTATCATCAGCCAATATTCGAGAAAATCCACCATCAACAAGGACGATTCACGATTGATAAAATCTTTACCCGATTCTTTCTGGAGACCGGTAATGGATGGGGCGGACCATTGGAAGTCGGTGAAAATATGAAATCGGGAATTGGTGCAGAATTGCGATTCAGTATGAGTTCATACTATCTGTTTCCAACCAGATTTTTCATAAGCGGAGCATACGGACTCAATTCATTTGACGTTAATCTACCGGAATCTTTCATTACTACAACCGGTCAAAACTCGGTAACTTATGGGAAAGAAGTGCTATTCAACTTCGGTATGCTTTTTGAATTCGACTTTTAAACCTGAAAACGTATCAATTATCTACCAAAATGAACTACAAGCAGATATTCGGTAAAATTTTCATCGCGATTTTAATATCGGGTATCTATACTCACGGGTTTGCCCGGCAGGATATTACTGTTAAAAAAAAGCATGATATTTCTGCGCTAAGTTCATCAGTTGATATCAGTCCATTTGAATTGATCGAAAAAGATTCACTGGGAATAAAATCCACTGAACCTTTAGAAATCGACATGTTACATGAAAAAGATCTGATTTTTTTATTCAAAAACGGACATCTTCCAACTTCCTATCAGGAATATGAACATCCGGCTGACTATCTTCGACTTCAATCATCTGAACAAGTCGATGCTTCACATTCAACATTCCGACAAGCATTGACCACACAACCTGGTTATGCATTTCTCGCGTCGGCAATTGTTCCCGGACTCTCGCAAGCTGCGAACAAACAATACTGGAAAACAGCACTGTACCTCGTAGCTGAAGCCGCAACCATTTATCTGACTATTGACGGGAATCGTCGCGGCGAACGTCTTGAACGCGATTACATCAACATAGGTAATCAGGACTGGAGTGTAATGAAATACGCAGCCTGGGTTCACAATTATTATCATAACGTCCCCGGTGCCAGATCACCGGGAGCACCAAACATCGACATTACCACACTTCTAACCCCCGCCGGACTCGAAGAATATAATCGCCAGGGTGGTTTCCCAATGCCACAGTTCAACACCGATACCGAGTGGAAATGGATCAACATCCAGGCTCTACGCCAGCTAGAACGAAGTTCGCTATACCTCACTTCCGGAAGGCCATTTTCACACGATCTCCCTGATTTAGGATCCCAGCAATATTATGAACTCATGAGTAAATACTACCAATTTGCCCCTGGTTGGAGAGATTGGAACGACAACAATCATAATGTCAATGCAGGATTGGCCGGTATGTCACCCATGTGGTTGCAGCACGCCCTGCTCGAAGAAAGATTCAACGACAGCTATCGGTTTGCCGGCAATATGTTAACCTTAATGGTCGTTAATCATGTCATATCAGCATTCGATGCTTATTTTACGATTAAACTCAAAAACCATAAATTGCAATCAGGTATGGTCTACCAGCCTGGATCCATCAGTTATCAGCTAACGTACAAGTTCTGAATTCAATTCATCCATGATCTTACAATTACTACGGTCGAAAACCTTTTATAGCATTATTGTCGTTATCATAATGATCGGCGCACTCGGTGTTATCGCTATGGATAAATGGATCATGCCATGGTACACAAATTACAATCAGGGTATTACGGTACCGGATGTAACTAAAATGCCAATTGCAGAAGCTGAAAAACTTCTCGAATCTTATGGATTGCGGCATGTGGTTTTAGATAGCCGTCCTCACGAAGCATTCCCCCCGGATTATGTAATCGATCAAACCCCGGCAGGTGCACTCATCGTGAAACCTAACAGAAAGATTTATCTGACTACAAGTACGACCGACCGACCCATGGTCACCGTCCCTGAAGTAGTCAATCTTTCGCTAAATAATGCACAGATACAATTACAAAATCACGGACTTCGAGATGGAACAATTACCTACGAATCTTCGCGATTCCGTAATGCTGTACTGCGCCAATCTATTCCGGCTGGTACGGTAATCGAACGCGGAAGCGTTGTGGATTTAATTGTAAGCGACGGGCTTGGACAAAAACAAGTAGCCATCCCTGAAATTGTTGGATTACGATTACAAGACGGACAACGACTTTTGAGAGAAGCCGGGCTTCGCATCGGTATCATCCAATTCAGACCAACATTTAATGTTCAGCCCAATATGATTCTTTCATTTACTCCGGCAGATCGTGACACAGTATTTGAAGGAGAAACCATCAATTTGATTGTATCCGAGCAAGGCAACGTCCGCGAAGAATCAGAAATAGGTGGAACAATTAGTGACACCAGTGCTGCGATCCGATCACTTCGAGCCGATACATTAGGCATTGACCGTCGCCAATAGTCAGTACCGTTTTAACGGTAAATACGCTAAATTAGGATGAGTATTTTTCATAACGAATCATTCTAATATGCAATTACGTCCGGAACCAATATTAGCACCCTCAATTTTAGCGGCTGATTACACAAAACTTGGAGAACAACTCTCTATTTGTGATCAAAATCAGGTAAAATGGATTCATTGCGACATCATGGACGGTCATTTTGTCCCTAATATCAGCTATGGACCCATGATTGTAGATGCCGCTAATNNGCTAATCGTGCAAGTAGTGGGTTCATGGATGTACATTTGATGATCTATAATCCTGATCAATATGTGGATTCATTTATAAACGCAGGAGCAGATTTAATTTCAGTCCATATTGAAGCCACTCCTCACATCCATCGATCAATTCAGCACATACATTCGAAAGGCATAAAAGCTGGGGTGGCGATTAATCCTGGTACCCCGATTCAATCACTGGAATCCATTCTGCCCGATGTGGATTTGGTCGTATTGATGAGCGTGAATCCTGGATTTGGTGGACAAAAATTCATTGAAAATACCTATTCCAGACTAGCTCAGTTGAATGAACTTCGAAATTCATTCAATCCATCTTGCCTGATAGAGATCGATGGTGGAGTTGGACTCGAAAATGCAACACAGTTAATCCGTGCCGGGGCCGATGTATTAGTGGCCGGAAGCAGTGTTTTTGGCGCACCGGACATCCAATTACGCATAAAAGAATTGCATTCAATTATGAAATCAGCTAAATCATTGACAACATGAGAGAATCTTTCTCCCTTTTTCGCTCGGCTCACTCACGATGTACGTCAAAATTTTCGCTCGGCTGCGCCTACACGATGTTCGTCCAAAGACTGCGT
>DLXM01000158.1 GCA_003448835.1 Bacteroidota bacterium
ATAAAAAAAATATATGCTTATGCCTCATCCGGCATAGTTCCAATACGTCGGGAAGCTTCCGACACTTCTGAAATGGTTAACCAAATACTATTAGGTGAAACCATGGAAATTTTAAACTCTGAGGAGAGATGGCACTATGTGCGATCGGATTTTGATGCTTACGAAGGATGGGTAAGTGTTTCTCAGGTTCAGACTTTTTCTTTTGATGATTATACAGCCTGGGCAAATCACCCTGAACGAGTTCGATCACCATATTTCACCTACCGAATTAATCGGGGAAATAAGACGTTCTTAATTGTTCCGGCGGGTGCTCCTGTCATCAATACCGGATTTTATGTTGAATTGCCGGATGGTCCATGGAATGTGGTTGGATCGCCCGAAAAATTCAAAGAGCACGCGATGATTGATTCGGCTCTTCGACTTCTGGGAGTTCCATACTTGTGGGGTGGACGCACCGACAGCGGTATAGATTGCTCAGGGTTTGTTCAGCTTGTGTACGCGACACATAATTACTTTTTACCTCGGGATGCGTCTCAGCAACACAATTTTGCAAAACTAAAGGGAACCACTCTGGATGTAGCTGATTTTAGTGACATCATCTACTTTAGTTCGAACGGAAAAAATGTTACCCACACAGGATTTTATCTGGGTGATGGGAATCTGTTACATGCCTCCGGTAATGTTCAGATTAATTGTATTGATCCGGCTCGACGAAATAGTACACGTTTTGTTTATAGTGACCGACTTTCCAACACCATAGTTGGTGTTCAAAGTTCAGCTAGCTTAAAGGCCGCTGCAACACAAGCAGCTAAGAAAAAGTAATGTTAAAAAGTTAAACCCAACTTCAATTAATGAAAACACTAAATGGTAATGTCCTCATATTAAATCAAGACTATCAGCCATTGAGTGTGTGTAATGTTCGACGCTCTTTACTATTGCTATTTCTGGAAAAAGCTGAAATGCTTCATGAACGCCCTGATTTTAAAATCAGAACAGTTTCATCTGAATTTGACTTCCCCTCCGTTATTCGCCTTCGAAAATATGCTCGGATTCCTTTCAAAAATATCGTACTGACCCGAAAAAATATCATGAAACGAGATGGGAATCGGTGTCAGTATTGTGGTTCATCATCAGATTTGACCATCGATCACGTCATCCCAAAAAGCAGGAATGGTAAAGATACCTGGGATAATCTTGTAACTGCATGCAATTCTTGTAACCATAAAAAGGGAAATAAAACCCCTTCGGAGGCAGGTATGAAATTAAAAAAAGAGCCATACCGCCCAAATCATATCATCTTTTTGCGTGACTACATGGGTCAAATCGAAGACCCCTGGAAACCATATCTATACATGTAAAAAAAATAGCCTGGTCTCCAATTTCAATTGAAAACCAGGCTTTGTGGAGTACAAACAGTTTTCCTTCTGTTTGTGCTTTGCTCTCTTGATGATAAACTGACTAAAAATTACTTCGAAATCGTTATCTGTACTCTTCCACTGACTTTACGTGGTTGTTTTCGTCGGTGAACACTACTAATGGGACAAAATCATCCATTTCTTCATCCGGAACAGATACGAAGGTCAATAAATGTATTGTATCACCTACTTTGGCATGTAATGCTGCTCCACCATTCATACAGACTTCACCACTACCGCGTTTTCCTGGTAACACATAGGTCATAATTCTACTTCCATTAGAGGCATTATTGATGTGGATCTGCTCGTATTTTTTGATTTTCGCTGCATCCAGCAAATCCGCATCTATCGTGATAGATCCGTTGTATTTGAGGTTTGCTTCGGTGACTCTGACAGTATGAATTTTAGATTTCAGAATATTGTAATGCATTGGGTAATTGTGTTTTCGAGGTGTTTTGATTTAAACTGATGAAGTTTTTTATACTGTTTGCTCCAACTTTCGGGATATCAATCAATTCATGGACTATCTTTTCTTCGTCCTGATTGATCGTCATTTTTTGGGCATGGGTATCATAAGTAATTTGAAAGGGTTTGTCTAACTTGAAGTTCAATGATGTTACAAATCGTTCAAACTCCACTTCGCCTTGTTCTGAATACTTGGTTAATTTCGGTGTTGATGTAGATTCAAAGTCTAAATAAAACCATCCCCCTTCACCGATTCCACCTAGCCATTGTGCATCTTTGGGAATTTGAACCGGACGTTGAGGTTCATTGGTATGTCCTGACTCAGAATCATCAGGAAGATCTTTTGACAAATCATGTCGGAAATTTGAAATCGTTTTTTGGACAAAAAATTTCATCGAATCAATCCGTGACATTTTTTCCGCTGAAATTACTCCGTTTTCTGCTCGGTAGACATATCCATCACATGAAGCATTAACCACATTGCTTATCGGACTCGACACAATCGTCTCGTGAATAAACATTTTTTTCCGTTGAGTAGAAGAAGTCGGCAGCCCTGATATCAAAACCGACTCAACAAATCGGGAACAATTACTATTACCCGGCATAAATGCACTGTAAATCATCGACCCCGTATTGACAAAATCGACCGCTTTGGAATATCCGAGTTCAAAATCGATATTATCAACAATTGAGAAATATAACGGTCCTTTACCGTGTGTCGCTACTTTCTTACTCTCAATTTCGTTGATGATTTCATCAAGATTGAGTAAGTGATTTCTCTTTTCAGAAACTTTGGTAGTAAGCTTTTTATCAGAAATTGAGGCATCTATTTTTGCAAATTCAGCAATGGTGGAAAGTCTAAGTTTTGGATCACTATCCTTCGAACGCGCTCTTCCGGATCCACGTGGTGTTACATACCTTCCAAAATCAAAGTAATGCAGCTTTCCATTTTTTTCTATCAATACGATTGCTGCGTGACCAACTTTAAAATTTTTATTTTTGAGTAAACCGGATTTTTTCAAAACATCACACCATTTATGATCCCCACGTGCAGTGGTATCAGGCCATGCCAACACAATCGCATAGTCTTGGTAAACAGGGTATAAATTGTGATTTTTTATCGTCATTTCAACCTGTTTGAGCAGTTTGTTGGATGATCCATTGATTGTGTTTGTGTTCAATCAACCACTCTTGATTGTATATTTTGCTCATATATCGGCTACCATGATCAGCAAACAGAAGAACTACGTGATCATTTGGTCTGAGTCCTGCACTCATTTGATTTAAAGCAGATAATACTGCGCCACTTGAAAAACCAGGTAAATGCGCATCGTGCTCAATGAAATCATAGATTTGATTCACAGCTTGTTTATCCGAAACCCTGAAAAACTCGTCGATACACCCAAAATCAAGAACTGATGGTAAAAATTTTCTGCCAATTCCTTCAATCGGACAAACAGACGAAGTAACCTCCGAAACCTGACCATAATAAAAAAAGTCGTACAAGATGGATCCTTCTGAATCGACACCAATTACAGTTATCATTGGATTTTTCTTTTTCAAAAACTTTCCGACGCCAGAAATGGTCCCACCCGTTCCAACGCCACAAACAAAATGTGTAACACTTCCCTTCGACTGCTTCCAAATCTCAGGTCCGGTACCTTCAAAATGTGCAAGTGAGTTTGCCTTATTATAATATTGATTACAAAAAAATGAATCTGGATTAGATAAACACCAATCCTTAGCGCATGCCATTGTTGATTCTGAGTCGTTTGGACTCGTTGAGTTTTCACAAATGGTTACACTTGCACCGTGTAAAAGCAAAGCCTGGCGCTTTTCAATTGATGAACCTTTGCTCAGAAAAAAATGAGTGTGGTAACCCAATTCCTTAGCAATCATTCCCAATCCAAGAGCCGTATTACCACTACTTGCTTCAACAATTGTATCACCTGTTTTGAGTAGTCCACGTTTCTCTGCATCCCGAATCATAGAAATCGCAGGACGATCTTTAGATGACATACCAGGATTCTGATATTCAGCTTTAATTGAGATCGTACAATTATAAAGTTCTGACAGGTATTTATTATAAATCAGGTCAGTATTACCTATCTGTTCAATCATAAATGAAACTACAGTTGGTGAATATTCTGCGACGATTTAGGACTTATTTATATACCAATTCAGGTTTTGCATATAAACAAGTGTAACAAGTTGACACATCTTGTTATCCAACTTAGGTTTAAATTCTGTAGAGAATTTGGAGGTTAGGTAAATGAGGTAGATTTACTAAAATCTATTCCTATTTCATGCGACTCTTGATCGATAGTGTACTTCAAATCAAATCCATATAAATCACAGATTTGCTTAACTATTGCCAATCCCAATCCCATACTATCACTTCCACCTGAACTGAAACGATGTAGAAGTTCGTTAGGGTCACCGGAATATAATTCACCACTATTAATGAGGCTGAGTTTACGATTTTTCAACTCAATATGAATCATCCCGTCAAGTTTATTATGCTTCACTGAATTTTTTATCAAATTAGTAATGAGCACAATAGCGAGCCCCTCGTCCATCACCACATTACTTGAATCCAGATTTACTACAACATGAATTTTTCGAAGTTCTATGACTTCATCAAAATCTTTCAAAACCGAAGTAATGATTTCGCTGAGTACTACCTTGTTACTTTTATCAAACTCTTTATTGGCAATTTTTGATAATAAAAGCAGAGACTTTTGGATGTGAGTTAGTTTACTGGCTGCGGCATGGGCTTTACCGGCTTCCTGAATCCACTCACTCCCTGATGGTAATGTATTTAACAATTCTTCATGTGCAGACCGAATCAATGCTAATTGCGTTTGCAGCTCGTGAGCAGCGTTTTCATTGAACTCTTTGGTTCGTTGATAATCGCCTGACATCTGATCCAACATTTTTGAAATCGTCCGATTTAACAAATTGAATTCATCGATGTCTGATTGATGAAAATCAGGTACAGAATCCTGAACTTTATAGTTTTTAAGAGCATCCAGTGTACTAAAAAATGGTTGCCAGATTTTACCGGCTACCGCATTCATAACAACCAAAACCGAGATCGTGAACATCGCCAAAACCGCAAAAATGATATAAATGGATCCTCTGGCTACATCACTTCGTCCCAACAAAGCCTGTCTGAGTGCAATGGTGATGATACTATCAGATTCAGAGGTGCTGGTGACTGAAAATATGAGCTCACGAAATTGGATTTCTTCATCATTAATCGGGTCCACGACCGTTGTATCGCTGAAGATCGGACTATGATAAACCGAATCCGAATAAATTCGATTGATTTTATAAAGATCTGACGGCAAATCATTATTTATTTGATAGTAACGTTGTATCCGTTGCATTTCAAATGTGAGATATTCATCGGCTTCTGAAAACGAAATCGTTCTGATATAAAAATAGATGAACACTGCACCGAGGATAGTAACCGGTATCAATACCAATCCTGTAAATCGAACTGTTTTACGAATTAGTTTCATGATTTTGGACGACTATGCAGTTTATATCCTACGCCGTACACAACCTTAATCGGATCGACACCACCGGCATCCCGAATTTTTTTACGCAAATTTTTTATATGCGAATAGATGAAATCAAAGGAGTCGGCCAGATCCATATGATCACCCCAAACATGCTCAGCCATCCCCTCTCGTGTTAAAACACGACCTTCATTCGAGAAAAAAAACAACAAAATTTTGTATTCAGATTTAGTCAAATCGAGGATTGTACCGTTCACCTCAACGGTTTGATTGTTAGTATCTAACGTGATATCACCATACGAAATCGTTGAATCACCTTGAAAAAAATACCTTCGAAGCACCGATTTGATTCGGGCAAGCAACTCCGCCATTTCAAATGGTTTCGTGATATAGTCATCTGCCCCAATTTCTAATCCCTCAATTTTATTTGCCGTCGAGTCCCTGGCAGATATAACAATTATCGCTGTTTTTGGATGTTCATTTTTTACTTTACGGATGATTTCAAGGCCCGATCCGCCCGGTAGATTGATATCCACAACCAACAAATCATAACTAAATGACCATACTTTCTCCAAGGCCATTTTGAAATCGGATGCCGTTTCACAGACATACCCCTCCTTGCTGATTAATTTCTCAATCTGCGTTAAAAGCGGAATCTGGTCTTCGACTACCAATATTTTCATGTTGAAATCAAGTTTATTTCCAATCATCAATTTAAATATTCCACACTGGTTTGTGTAATAAAAACTTCAAACCATTTAAAATTCGTTGAAAAATCACCTCATAAAGTGAGATTAAAGTGAACCTTTTGTTTCATATCGTTCCCTTATTTCGTAATTTTAAGCTTGACAGCATTGTAACCCATTTATCCCGTTTCATGCCAGACAAACCACACGATTATTGCGGTATTTTCGGCGCATTTAATCATCCGGAAGCCGCAGTGCTTACCTATTACGGACTCCACGCCCTCCAACATCGTGGTCAAGAATCCGCAGGCATCGTTACCACTTATTTCGATGAAAAAAGAAACACTCAAATCATGCCAATGCATAAAGATTTTGGCCTCGTTCTGAATGTATTCGACGATAAATCGCTTTTTACAAATAAGCTACACGGTACCTCTGCAATTGGACATAACCGATATTCGACATCCGGATCTTCTAAAAATCCGATGAATATTCAGCCATTTCGGGTCCATTATCACGATGGAAATCTTGCCCTCGGACACAACGGAAATCTCACAAACGCTCGCGAATTGCGACAAAAATTCACGGAGGATGGTGTTCTGTTTCAGAGTACATCCGATACTGAGTTAATTCTACATCTGATTTCCAGAAGTAAAAAAACTGACCAGATTGATCAAATCGTGGATGCCGTTTCTCAGGTTACCGGCGCCTATTGCCTGGTAATTCTCACCGACGATAAACTCATCGCCGTTCGTGACCCCAATGGATTTCGTCCGCTGGCTCTAGGACGTAAAGACAACGGTTATTTTGTAGCAAGCGAAACTTGTGCTTTTGATATCGCTGATATCGAATATATTCGAGATGTAGAACCAGGCGAAATTCTGGTTATCGATCAAAATGGTGTAGATTCTGGTGAATTAACATCACATTTTTTACCCCGACTTCCTCAGACCGAAACGAGTGGTTGTATCTTCGAATTCGTTTATTTCTCACGTCCGGACAGCAGGATTTTCGGCGAGAACGTTGATAAAGTGCGCCGGAGAATTGGTCGACAGCTTGCAAAAGAACACCCGATCAGTAATTTTATAAAAAATTCAGGCGACAAACAGCCGATCGTTATATCTGTGCCCGATTCCAGTAATACAGCCGCATTGGGCTACGCATGGGAGAGCCAGAAAAGTGGCGAAAATTGTCGCTTCGAGATCGGTCTGATCCGAAATCATTATGTGGGCAGAACCTTCATCTCACCGGGGCAAGAATCGCGAGAGATCAAAGTTCGAACCAAATTTAATACCGTTCGTGGCGTTCTCGAAGGACGTCCGGTTATCATCGTGGATGACTCTATTGTCCGTGGAACGACTTCACGCCACCTAGTTGAAATGATCCGAAAAGCGAATCCATCTGAAGTGCATTTTTTAGCAAGCTCGCCTCCAATTACAGAACCGTGTCATTATGGTATGGATTTTCCATCTCCACAAGAATTGATCGCAAACGTTTACGATCGGGATGTGAACAAAATCGCTGAAAGTCTTGGTGTTGATTCTTTGCATTATTTGTCTCCTCACGGACTTGTTGAGGCAGTTAAATTAGCAAATCCATCCACCATGAATTATTGCACGGCATGTTTCACCGGTAACTATCCTGTCCCGGTTGAGTCCGGTGTTGAAAAAGAGGAAAACGAACTAACCTGATGATTCCTCAAAGTGCAACATTTATCCTCAGTGCTCCGACGTTCAACGACTGTCCGTCGGAAACCTTACCTGAAGTGTGCTTTGCCGGTCGATCCAATGTTGGGAAATCTTCAATGATCAATGCCGTTGTGAACCGAAAAAAGCTGGTCAAAACCAGTAATATGCCTGGAAAAACACGCGGATTCAATTATTTCAAAATGGACGAAAAGTGGTTTTTGGTCGATTTACCCGGATATGGTTATGCCAAAGTTTCGAAAAGCGAGCGGGAAAAATGGGATAAAGAAGCTCAAAAATTCTACACCCAAAGAACCTCTCTTCGCCTTATATTATTGATAGTTGACTCACGTCACGATCCCGGTGTTTTAGATACCGATCAGATTTTTTGGCTGGCTGAGAATCAACTCCCATTTGCAATATTGTTATCGAAGGCAGACAAATTGACGAATAATCAGAAGGTGGCAACATTGGCCAGAATGAAACGATTACTGAAGAATATGAATATCGAAACACCGATAATTCTCACTTCAGCGGAGACAAAACAAGGAATCGAAGATGTTAGGGCATTGATAGACGATTTCATAAACGAAAACTACGACATATCATAAATATTAGGGTAAAATGGCTTACAAAGTACTATTGTTAGACGGTATTGAGTCCGTATGCAAAACAATTTTGAATGAACGCGGAATCGAAGCAGTTGAAGCTCCGAAGCTCGCCGGTGATGAATTGCTGGCAGCAATTAAAGACTACGATGGCATTGTTGTCCGTAGTGCGACCAAAGTAAATGAAACTCTGTTAAAAGCAGCTCCGAATCTAAAAGTTGTGGGACGCGCAGGAGTCGGGGTCGATAATATTGACATCCCAACGGCCACTAAAATGGGCGTTCTGGTGATGAATACTCCGGATGGAAATACGATTTCGACCGCAGAACATGCCTGCGGACTCATTCTTTCCCTGGCCCGTAGCATTCCAAACGCTGTGAATTCGCTAAAAAATGGCGCCTGGGATCGTAAAAAATACACAGGATCTGAACTGAGCGACAAAACTTTGGGTATCGTCGGACTCGGTAAAATTGGTTCCGGTGTGGCGACACGTATGATTGCATTCGGAATGAATGTCATCGCATATGATCCATTCACAACCCACGAAAAAGCGCAGGAACTTGGAGTTCAGTTGGCCGATTTGGATGAAGTACTGGCAAAATCAGACTTTTTAACGGTCCACACCCCACTTACTGAAAAAACTCGTGGAATGGTCTCTATTGCGAATGCAAGCAAACTCAAAAAAGGTGTCCGACTGGTCAACTGTGCTCGAGGCGGAATTTTTGAAGAAAATGATTTGGTGGAATTACTTGATTCCGGTATTGTTGGTGGAGTCGCGTTGGATGTGTACTCACAAGAGCCGCCTGATGAGAGCTTCGCTGCATTACTGAAACATCCAAAAGTGGTATGTACTCCGCACTTGGGAGCTTCAACCGAAGAAGCACAGGAAAAAGTTGCTGAGCAAATCGCAGCTCAGATTGCGGATACCCTCGAACTGAAAAGCTTCAAAGGGACACTGAATGGTAAAGCGATTGCACTAAGCACGAACAAAGAAGTCCAGCCTTACCTGCAATTAGCTGAAAAACTGGGCGATTTTGTCGCACAGGTTGTGCCGGATAACACTGACCAACTTGAAGTCGAGTATTACGGAAAATGTGCACAACACGCCGAAGTCCTAACCGATTCGATGCTCAAAGGATACCTCCGAAATTACTCAGACGAAGCAGTTAACCTGATTAACGCACGATACTTGGCCGATTTCCGTGGACTCAAAGTCAAAGAAGTTACCAGCAAAGAATCAAAAACTTACTCTGATCTGATTCGAATCAAAATTCAGGGAAAATCCAATTTCAAAGACTTTGCTGCAACGCAATTTGGTGACGGAGATTATCGCATCGTTGAAATCGATGGATTTGGTATCGAATTGAGTCTGGAAGGTATCGTTGTGCTGTACAAAAACATTGACAAACCGGGTATGCTTGCAGCAGTAAGTTCAGCAATGGCAAATCGTGACATTAACATCGCCGCATTGAGCCTCGGAAGAAACACAAAAGGTTCAGAAGCAATTACAGCATTCAGAGTTGACCGAAAACTCACAAAAGACGAACTTCAGGTAATCGACGATGTTGAAGGTGTTGATTTTGCACATTATATCGAAATGGCCGTATAATACGGTCTGATTCTACAAAGGGAGGATCTATCGTCATCCTCCCTATTTTTATATCATCTACAGAAAAATAACTACAGTTAAATCAAAATTAATATGGCCTTAAAAGCGATTCAATCTGAAAAGACCATGTTCGAAAGAGTCCCTACCCTGACCTTTGAAAACGCAGGTGTAGCTTCAGTCGCCGTGGCACGTGAGATTGCCGATCTAATTAAACAACGCCAATCTGAAAATAAAAATGTCGTTTTAGGACTCGCAACCGGATCAACTCCGACCCGGGTCTATGATGAATTAGTACGTCTGCACAAATCCGAAGGACTCAGTTTCAAAAACGTGATCACCTTCAACCTGGACGAATATTTTCCGATGCAGCCGGACTCCCTACAGAGTTATGTTCGGTTCATGGGCGAACAGCTTTTTGATCACATCGACATCCCGAAAGAGAACATCCACATCCCAAACGGAACACTGGAGCGTGAAGTTGTTTTCGAATATTGCCAGGATTACGAGCGAAAAATTGAAGAAGCCGGCGGACTCGACATCCAGATTTTAGGAATCGGCCGAACGGGTCACATTGGCTTTAACGAACCGGGTTCAACCAAAGATTCCCGTACACGCATGGTTACGCTCGATATTGTAACTCGTCGGGATGCATCCGGTGACTTTTTCGGGCTGGAAAATGTGCCAAGACGTGCTATCACGATGGGTGTCGGGACCATCATGAAAGCCAAAAAAATCATTTTGATGGCCTGGGGCGATGGAAAATCCGATATCATTCGAAAAACCGTCGAAGGTCCGATTTTAGATCAGGTTCCGGCTACTTTCTTGCAAGAGCATATCAATGTGCTTTTTGTACTGGAT
>DLXM01000089.1 GCA_003448835.1 Bacteroidota bacterium
ACCCAATCTATCAGGGTCCATTGATTAATCTGGAAACAGTAATCAAAAACACCTCATCAAACAATCAGCTGGCAGTAGCCAAGATATTAAAAGCATATTATATGTGGCATATCACTGATCGTTGGGGGGATGCACCTTACACTGAAGCACTCAAAGGAGCCGAAAACTTCACGCCTACTTATGACACCCAAGAAGCCATCTATGATGCGTTATTTGCACTGTTAAAAGAAGCAGTTGGTCACATTGAGGGTGGATCAATCGATAGTGATGTGATTTATGGTGGAAACATGGAAAAGTGGCGTAAAATGGCTAATACCACGCGCATGTTGATGGCTTTGAGACTATCTGAAGTGAATTCTTCAAAAGCTCAGGCAGAATTCAACGATGCTTTAAATGCTGGAATTATGACATCAAATGATGACAATTTCACGTTCAAACATCTTGCCGAACAAAGTAACGAAAGCTACTGGTACAATCAGGTTGAGCGTAGTGGTCGCCAGTGGTGGGCACTCAGTGAGACCCTGGTTGACTTGATGAAGCCTGTGAACGATCCTCGATTACCGGTGTATGGTGATCCTGCAACAAGTAACGGTGAGTATGTAGGTCTGGCCATAGGTACCGCACCAGCGGGGACAAACACTGAAAACTTCTCCCTACTTGGATCTTACGCCCGGCAACAAGATGCAACAATTCACCTAATGACATACGCTCAGGCTCTGTTTGCAAAAGCTGAAGCTGCGGCGCGTGGATGGAATGGTGAAAGTGCTGCAACGAATTACAATGACGCTGTTACAAACTCAATTGCGCAATGGACCGGTGATGCATCAGCAGCTGCCGACTTCCTTGCCCAGGATGGTGTCGCATTTAATTCAGCTAATGCTATTGAACAGATCGCAACTCAACGCTATGTCCATTTATTCTTGAATGGGTATGAAGGTTGGGCGGAATACCGACGTACCGGTTATCCCGCGATGGCTCAATCAGCAGGAGCGGATGTTCCAAACAGACAATCATACACCTCTACTGAATCATTTAATAACACCGAAAACTACAACGCTGCAGTTCAGCGTCAGTTTGGCGGTAATGATAATATTTATGGTAAAGTTTGGTGGGATGCCAACTAAGTTGTAATAAAATACAGCTCAATCAGCCACGACTAATTGATAGTCATAGACCTGAAACTAGTTTTACCGGCTGATTACAAAATTATAAAAGGGTTGATTCATTCGAGTCAGCCCTTTTATTTTATCCTAAATTCTTGCCTACATTATAGCAATTTCTAATTTACCCTTACATCATGCGTTTTCTGAAACTCCTCCTCATCTTTTTCATTTTCCTGCCATTAGCTTGTACTCAATACGATTATGATGTCGTTATTGAAAATGGAACCGTCTATGATGGCACCGGCTCAGAAGGTGTTGCAACTTCTATCGCAATTAAAAATGATCGAATAGTCCACATCGGAGAAATCGACCCGGAATTATCCATCCGCAAAACCATCGATGCTACCGGAATGGCTGTTACCCCGGGATTTATCAATATGCTTAGCTGGGCAAATAACAGCTTGATTACCGATGGTCGCTCTATGAGTGATATCAAACAAGGTGTTACTTTAGAGATATTTGGAGAAGGATCTTCAATGGGTCCATTAAATCCTGAAGCTGCAGAACGACGCAAAGAAATCAATAAAGAACGTGGAATTAGAGAAAGCTGGACGACACTCGGAGAGTATCTGGAATTTTTAGAAAAAAGAGGCGTTGCGACCAATGTAGCTTCGTTTGTTGGTGCAGCAACCGTTCGCCGTTTTGTTCTTGGGGATGAAAATGTTGTCCCCGATTCAGCTCAACTTGATGAAATGCGTGAGTTAGTTAGGATAGCAATGCAAGAAGGCGCCATGGGACTCGGAACATCCCTAATTTACACCCCCGGACTTTTTGCATCGACAGATGAGCTCATTGAGCTTTCGAAAATTGTTGCACAATACGATGGATTATACATTTCTCATATTCGAAGCGAAGGTGATCGTTTTGAAGAAGCTATTCAAGAACTAATCACAATTGCCAGCGAAGCAAATGTAAGAGCCGAAATTCATCACTTAAAAGCAGCCGGTAAAGAAAACTGGGACAAACTTGATAACGTAATCCAAATGATCGAAGCTGCACGCGCTGATAGTTTACACATCACTACCAATATGTATACTTATCCTGCTGCTGCAACCAGTTTCACTGCTATTATGCCTGCCTGGATTCAAGAAGGCGGACAAGAAGCGTGGATTGAACGCCTGCAAGATCCTGAACTTCGCGCAAGAGTGGTTCAGGAAATAGTAACTCCATCCGATGAATTCGAAAATTTCTATCTGATGGCTGGAACCCCTGATGGAATTATTCCGGTTGGATTCGAAAACCCTGAACTTCAACACCTCACTGGAAAGTCATTGGCCACTATTTCAGATGAAAGAGGTACAGATCCCATTGAAACCGCAATCGACCTGATTATTGAGGACAATAGTAGCGTTGGTGTAGTTTATTTTTTGATGTCAGAAGAAAATGTCCGACGTCAAGTTGCATTGCCTTGGATGAGTTTTGGATCTGATTCAGGGTCTATTGCGAACGAAGGTGACTTTCTGAATCAAAATCCGCACCCACGTGCTTATGGTAATTTCGCCCGACTACTCGGTAAATATGTCCGTGATGAACAAGTAATTTCGCTTGCCGAAGCTATTCATAAAATTACAGGACTCCCGGCAACAAATCTTAAACTTAAAGACCGGGGTCTGCTAAAAGTCGGCTATTTTGCTGACATTGTGATTTTTGATCCGGAAACAATACAGGATCACGCTACTTTTGAAAATCCGCATCAATATGCAACCGGTGTTAGGGATGTATTCGTGAATGGTACACAAGTTCTCAAAAACGGAGAGCACACTAACAAAATGCCAGGACGTTTTGTCCGTGGACCCGGTTATTACATTGCAACTGCCATGCCATAATCCGAGATCTTAGGGTCATCGCAATAATCTCATGATTCCCTGAAGTTCCATCAGTTCCAAACAATACTGGTAGTATGAATTTCGAAAATTGATTGGTCAATTCCTGAATCAGGAACTTGAAGTGTTGTTTTCCCCATTCTTGTTAAGCGTCTCTTTCGGGAAAATAACTTTTGAGTCACTCACAACTTCGAATTTCAACGTGTACAGGTCCGATCTTCGATCACGCAACGGTGTTACTGTTCCATAATGTCTGGCCCTTCGCAGTTGCTCTAAATCGACATCAGCAATCACAACCATCTCGGCGTTTTCTTCCGACATCGCAGCTACACCATCTCTGGCAAACGGAAAGTCTGATGGTGTAAAGATCGCTGCCTGTCCATATTGGATGTCCATATTAGGTACCGATGGAATATTCCCGGTAGTACCGGCAATCGCGACATAAATTTGATTTTCAATCGCTCTGGCTTGGGCGCAAATCCTTACTCTCATATAACCGTGACGTTCATCCGTGCAGTAGGGCACAAACAAGATCTGAGCCCCCATATCAGTGCACTGACGCGCAAGCTCAGGAAACTCCACATCATAACAAATATTAATCGCTATACGACCCCGATCCGTATCAAATACACGTGGTTCTGATCCCGGTTGCACCCCCCACCACCTGCGCTCACTCGGCGTCACATGTATCTTATGCTGACTTTCAATAGTCCCATCCCGACGAAACAAAAACGACACGTTGTGCACCTTGTCATTCTCCATTGTAAAATGAGATCCACCAATAATGTTCACATTATATTTGATCGCCATACTGTTAAAAAGCTCTAAATATTGATCGGTGAACTTAGTTAACTCTCTAGCTGCCAATCCGGGACGCTGCTCTTTCACAAAACTCAACAACTGAACAGTCAACAACTCGGGCAATAACACAAAATCACATTTATAGTCCGAAGCCACATCCACAAAGTACTCAACCTGTTGTGCAAACTGCTCAAAATTGTCAATTTCACGCATCTGATACTGCACACAACAAATTCGGACCGGCTGTGATGAAATCTTTCGTTTCGGCGCAGCATGACGGTACTCCAGGTTTGCCCACTCCATCAATGTAGCATATCCTCCCGACATCGTATCTTCTTTGATATAATCCTTGATGATGCGTTTGATCACAAATCCATTCTTCAACTGAAACGTCAGCACGGGATCATAGATTTTCTTATCCATCACCTCTCGCACATACCGATAAATATCCATCTCATTTTGATATTTATGGTAATTTGGCAATCGTCCACCAATCAGAATTCGTTTCAGATTCTTTTTTATGGCCAGATCTTTACGTGCTTCATACAAACGTCGACCTATTTTCATATCACGATATTTGGGATCCACCATGACCTCAATTCCATACAGTGTATCACCCTCAATATCATGATTTCGGATATATCCCTCATCAGCAATTTCATCCCAGGTGTGAGTATCAGTATACTCATCCAGATCCAAGATCAGACTCCCGCTGGATCCGACCAGGTTGTCATCAAAAAACACCCCCATCTGACCCTCTTGAAACTGATATAACTGAGACTCATATTGCTCTTTGGTTGTGACCTCCATATTGCCAAAACAACGTTTCTGAAGATCAAGAAGAGCCTCATAATCCTCTAATGTCAGTACTCTCAGTTCAATTTTGTGTCCTAATGTATCCATGGATTTTTCGGCTATTGGTTAAATTTTTACCCTATAAGATACAAAACCTCAAGATGCACCTCACGCACAATCTGCGTATCTTTGTATCAAGCAATACATCATTATTTTACACTTATGACAAATCGATTCGAAGAAACACAACCCGTCTCAACCGACGGATCCAAAAAGACCGTAAGCGGATCACGAGTTCGTTCAAACTACCTGGTTATGCCAAATGATACAAATCCTCTGGGCAACCTTATGGGTGGCAAACTACT
>DLXM01000233.1 GCA_003448835.1 Bacteroidota bacterium
TTATGATGGTGAAAAAGGCCTTAAAATGAGTGTGGAGCGACAGGAATCGCAGATTAAACCTGCCGATGCCCGTAAAATTGAACTTCCGATCGATGGTTTGGATGAAGTTGATATTTTTGTCGGTCGTTATGGTCCATATGCTCAATTGAGCCAAAATGGTGAAACTTTATCTACTTCATTGCCGATGGATATGTCGCCAGGCGATATCACTATTGCCAAACTTAAGGAGTTGATTAAAATTTCAGAGGAAGGTCCCTCCACTTTGGGTAAAGATCCAAAGTCCGGCGAAGATGTTTATTTATTGACCGGACGATTTGGTCCTTACGTTCAGCTTGGCGAAGTTACCGAGACGAATAAGAAGCCACCCAGAACGTCACTTTTGCGTGGTATGAAATCTGAAGATGTTAACCTTGAATTAGCTTTGAAATTGTTATCACTACCTAGAAATCTGGGAAATCATCCCGATTCCGGTAAAGAAATTAAAGCAGGTGTAGGTAGATTTGGTCCTTATGTTGTGCATGACGGGACTTTTAAATCTTTGGGTAAAGACGATAATATTCTTGAAATTAATTTGTCCAGGGCTGTTTCTTTATTAGCTGAAGCCAAAGAGAAACCTAAAAAAGCAGCAGAACTCAAAAATCTGGGTAATCACCCCACAAAAGGTGATCCGATTTCAGTAATGAACGGACGATATGGTCCTTACATTAAATATGGGAAGCTGAATGTGAGTTTGCCGAAAAAAGAAGATCCTGAGCAACTTACTCTGGAAAAAGCTCTAATATATATTGAAGAGAAAATGTCTGCGAAGAAATAATTTGTTACATTAGGAGTGACAAATTACTCCCTCTTATGATAAAACGCTCCGAGATTTATTTCAGGTATCCGTCTAACTTAAACATGCTTGATCTGGCAACATTGGTCAGCATGTACCGTGGTAGAGGTGAACCGGTGAAAGCGCCATCAGGTGATTATTTCGCTTGTTCTTTATCGTTTAAACTGGTTCGGGAAGCGAAATGCTGGTTTGGATTATACTACACTCAATCGGCTTGGGATCAGCTCGTTACTCGTGGCAGTCAGGGATACCCATTAACGGAAGCCGAAATGAATGCACTCGGGCTCGCTGCACATTTGGATGAACATCCGAACTCAAGAGAATTCATCGAACGAAACATCGGGGTCATGCCACAGATGGGATATATGATCGTGAATGATTTAAAAACATTCGGATTTATCGCTGAAGATGACCAACATCTTTTATATCTAACCGAACATGGTGAAGATGCACTTCAGGGAATCGCACGTCGAATCTATGACAAAAAGTACATCCCTGAAATGCTCTATGTAAATCAGCAGCGATATATTAATCCGGGAAGTAAGGAGATTCATAAATCTCCCAACGCCAGCCAAATTGATTTGTTCTAAGCCGCTGAAGACTCTTCAATTTCTTTTGCGAGATAACTTCGAAGTAATTCAGTCCCGGCTGTTGTTTTAACCTGAGCACCCATTTTCATCAGGATGCGGTATAACCCAACATGTAGCCGCGTTACGTAGATAAAATGTTTAGATCCACGAGGGTGAGTGAATTTGGTAGCTTCACGCGCATACATGGTCACTTTTTTGTCGAAGTTGACATCACCAAAATCAAATTGTTTAGTTCGATATGGTGAAAGAAAATGGTTCCCGAAGGCCTGACAAAAGGCATAAAATTTTTCTTCAGCATCGGGATCTGACGAATCTTTATCAATCATTTTCAAATTTTGATATACCTTTCGCAAGGCTGATTCATCATCATTCATGTGGACAGCAAACAGACTTACGTAGTTGTTGAAAAAATCCGGCGGACTGGTTTTGATGCATCCAAAATCTATAATGCCTAGCTTTTTGTCATCAGTAAATATGAAATTCCCGGGATGCGCATCAGCGTAAACGGTATATCCGTTGTCGATTTGATCGTGAAAAAAGTCCCAGAGATGTTGTCCGTAGAGATTGATATCATCTTGCGACGGATTTTCAAGCAGGAATTTATCCAAGTGTCTACCGTTGACGTACGTCATGGTCAACACTCTTTTTGTTGACAGCTCCGGAATGTGCAATGGAGTACGGTATTTTTCATTATTGAATCGTTTCGCGAAATCCATCATTTGCCGAGCCTCATTGTCGTAGTCGGTTTCCTCAAGCAACTTCGAACGAACTTCCTCGAAATAATCGTCTGTTGAAGCGTGTTTGATCAGACTTTTGAAAACAGTTTTCGCCAATGTAAGGTCAGAATCGATGGTATCACGCACGTTTGGATATTGTACCTTTACAGCCACTTTGGTCCCATCATGGAGCGTCGCTCGGTGAACTTGTCCGATTGATGCCGCAGCAATGGCATCCGGAGTAAATTCTTTAAACAATTTTTCAGGATACTCGCCCAGTTCACGTTTGATAATGCTACGAACTAAAATTCGATTCATTGGCGGGACCTGATATTGAGCCTGTGCCATTACCCCGACAAATTCTTCGGGCAAAATTGCGTTATCCAGACTCAATGTTTGCGCCAGTTTGAGCGCGGTTCCACGCAATTTGCTAAACTCTTTGAATAACGTGGTTGCATTTTGAGTGTGAAGTTTACTTTTACTGTGCTCATCGGTTTTCCCGAGGGCTTTTTTCAAATGATGAGAAGCATAATTAGCCCCAATTTTGAGTCCGGTCTTGGCGATGATTGATCCCCGTTCAATTTTTGAGGAAGGAAATTCTGACATGATTTACTTTCTGAATTATTTTTTAAAACACTTATGTTGTTCAATTTTTTTGATCCACGGATGGTTCGGGATGATATGACTGATGGTGTATCTGCCCAGGTCTAATCCTTTTCCGACGACATCAGAATACATGACTTCCTGAACGAAAACGGTGAATTTTTCGACAAATGCTAATGTGTTGCCAGTGCCCTCGGACTTGTCAGTCATCCAGAAACGCAATAGACTAATAAATTGTGAAGTAGCAACATCATAAGCGAAATCAGGAATGACAACACGATTCAAATCTGAAACCCGTGGGTCGTTTTCAAGAATTTCACGAATGACGTTTGCAATGGAATTTCGAAAAGTTGTAGAATGGTCGGATTGAATGAAACGGTTGAAGGTTTCATCCACATAACTGCGTTGTTCCTGGAGCATATCAAACACGGAATAAATGAAATTTGATATACGATCAGCCAACAAGAGTTCCTGATAATCGGGTATTTCGCCAATTTGATGTCGGAAGCTGTCTGGAATCAAGTTGTAATAGTCGCGTAGGATTTCATCCTTTGATGTATAATATTTGTAGCAGGTCCTGGTCGTAGTTTGAGCGTCGTTGGCTATGTTCCTGATTGTAAATCGGTTTCGATCAGACATGTATAATGCCACAGCTGCATCCGCAATAATTTTTCGCTGTTCTAATTGGTCAATTTTCATGGAAATATTACCTTGATACTTTAAACTTTGTGAAATATGTTCTCAGGTGAACAAAAGTCGTCGAAGAAGGGTTTCAGCTTATCGAACCAAAATTTAAAAAACACTATGTCTAAATACGAAGAAAACTCTCGTCCGGATCCGGTTAGTTATAAACGTGATCTCCTTTTTCTTGGACTTTCCGCTGTGTTTCTAACGGCGTTGATTATGGGAAATATTATTGGTACTACAAAATTCAT
>DLXM01000268.1 GCA_003448835.1 Bacteroidota bacterium
AATCAGGTGCCAATGTGGCCATGATATCGTATTATTTTGGGTCTAAGGAGAATCTGTTAGTTGCTATAATTGAACGATTTAGTCATGCAATTCTATCAATATTGAAAGAAGCGTATGAGGTAGATTCGGATCCACACACGAGGATGAAAAAAATACTGGAATCGTATTTAAATTACAGTTTCGATCATCCGGGTCCAATCATGATCGCACACCGTGAGTTAGGGGTAAATATGAGACCCGCGCTGAGAAGCACCATTCAAAATACGCATACTCAGGCACGGGAGATGGTCAACGATATAATCGTTGATGGACAAAAAGCAGGTATATACAGGCAGATTGATGTTGCCCTGCTGATTCAATCAATAGGCAGTATGGTTGATAGCATGGTCAATGAACTTCACCATTTAAAAAGAAATGGATTTGATTTATGTGGAATGAACATGCTTGATATTGGGGATGAAAAAGATCGCGATAAAATCAAATATTTTATTATTGAAATGGTTGAGCGATACTTAAAAAACTGATAACACTTATGCTTTAGTGCCGTATAAAACCAGGATTTGCGAATTATTCACACTGATATTGTGGAGAATAGTTTTAAAATTCAATCTAACCTATTGCGATTCAATACATTATATTTAATAATTAGTAAAAAACGTTCACTTCTCTATGTCATTATTAAAAAGATCCAGAAATAAAAATTGGCTGATCTTTACTTTGGCGATAACAATTCTAAGTGGCTCCTTCTCGAGTTTATTTGCTCAGAAACAGCTTTCAACTGCGGGGAAAGATGTCCCTCTTTCGTTGAATGAAGCATTGGAAATCGCGTTGGTAAACAGTTATGTACTCCAAAAAAGCCGTCTTGGAGTTGATGAAGCCGAAGCACAAATCCGTGAAGCTCGTGGAACCGTTTATCCTCAAATTGGGGGACAAGGTAGTTATACGAGAAATGTAATTACGCCGAATCCTTTTGCAGGTAGTAGCGCTGAGGGGTTATTTTCCTCTTTTGGAGCTATTGATTGGCTTTTTTACAATGAACAACAACGTTCAGATGGAAATCCAACATTAAATTTTAGTGACTTCCTCGATCGTCAGGAAGAGGGACTCCGGGCAGCAGGTATCGAACAAAGTGCCGGTGGAAATCCATTTGCAGTTGAAAACCAGTTTATACTGGGAGTCAGTGCAACCCAGGCTCTGTATAACGGTGCTGCATTTGCAGCGATTCGTGGGGCAGAGCATCTTCGAACCATCATGCGTGAGCAACTTGAAAGAGATACTCAAACGCTCGTGAAAGATGTTCGTTCTGCCTATTTGAATGCTTTACTGGCTCAAGAGCAGGTGAATTTACTTGAATCCAGCTTAAATCAACTTCGTGAAACTCACCGTGAAATTACCTTAATGGTTGATCAAGGGGTCCTTCCAAGAATTGACAGAAACAGTCTCGAAGTAGAAATTGTTAATCTGGAAACGAATCTGATTTCAGCCAAAAATGGTGCTGCATTAGCTGTGAGAAGTTTAAATCTGACTCTGGGAATCTCGATTGAACATGATATCGTTCTGACGAATTCTTTTGAAGATTTCACAACAGAATTGCCCGAAATTGGAAAAATTGAAGATGCATATCCAATGGCATTGCAACTTCGTCCGGACCTTAAACAATTGGATGGAGCTATCAAACTTCGTCAAGAAGAACGCAACTTAAATCGAGCGGCATATTTGCCGGTATTAAGTGCATTCGCTGATTACGCGTTCATTGGATCGGTTCCACAAAATCGCACTCTTTCAGTAGCCGATCCGGATGTAGACTTCAAATACAACAAAGAAACTCGCGGATTTTTTGATACCTCCTATTGGAATGCGAGTCTTGCTGTTGGACTTCGGTTACAGTGGAGTATTTTTGATGGATTTCAACGCCGGGCACGACTGCAACAGGTAGATGTAAACATTCGACGCACAGAAATCGATGCCATTATGTTACGTGAAGCCATATACCTCGAAATCGATCAGTCGCTAAAAAATGTTGAATCGGCCTGGCAACGTATTGAGAGCCAGCGCAGAAACATTCAACTTGCCGACATGAACTATTCCGATGCAAAGTCCAGATTACGTGAAGGAGCAGGTACCCGTCTCGAAGAAAGACAGGCTGCGAATTTACTCGATCAAAGTAAACTAAACTACCTCGCTGCTTTACATGAGTTTTTAATAGCTCGAAGCGCTTTTGACCACGCACTTGGCATCAAAACTGTGGAGGTACAAATAAATGACTGATTATTCTAAACACGACAATACAATTATTATGAAATCCATAAGTAAATACTTAATTGCTTTTCCAGCACTGGCTCTGATTATTTTAGCAGGATGTGGCGCCCCAAATGGTGATGAAACCGCTGACACTACTGAATCTACAACTCGCGAGCGAATTGTAGCAGTTGAGACGATGACAGTTGAACAAGTACGATTTGAAGATCGAATTCGCATCAACGGTAACGTTTCAGCATTCGAAGATGCCATGATTTCGGTTGAAACCCCGGGTCAGGTTCTTTTTATCGCTGAACGAGGTACCAATGTAAAAAAAGGGGATGTCATCCTTCGATTAGACGACCGTTTGTTACAAGCAAATTATCAAGCTACAAAAACCGGTTATGAACTCGCTCTTGACGCTTTTAACCGTCAAAATGCTCTGTATGCAGATTCTGTAATTAGCACTATGCAATATCTGCAGGCTAAAGCACAGAAAGATCAAGCAGCCTCACAATTAACTGCAATTGAAAAACAACTAGAAGATGCTGCATTAAAAGCACCATTTAGTGGACGGATTGAAGAGAAACTAACTTCTGAAGGACAATTTGTAGGTCCGGGGACTCCGGTTCTACGATTAGTTAACACAAATCAGGTAAAAATATCTGGTGGAGTACCCGAACGATATGCAGGTATCATCAAAGCCGGATCTGAGGTTGAAGTTCAATTTCGTTCCTATGGCCTAGAATCCAGAACTGCTCAAATTCGTTTTGCAGGTAATCTGATCAATCCGGAAAGCAGAACATTTCCGGTCGAAATCGTTTTGAATAACACCAACGGATCTATAAAGCCAAGTATGGTTGTTGAAATGCGGGTCACTCGTTCTGAATTGGAAGAAAGTATTATCGTTCCAAGAACAGCAGTTATCAGAAATGATGAAGGATTATCAATATTTGTAGTCACAAATGATAATGGCACGTTGAAAGCAACTCAACAAACGGTAACTCTTTCACTAAGTTCTGGTGATTATGTTGTTGTTGATTCCGGACTCAATCCGGGCGACCAGGTAGTAACTGCCGGATTTACAAATTTGAGTAACGGTGACTTAGTCAACGTTATCGCAACCCGTTCTACCGATGATTTGCTCAAATAAGCATCTCCATCAAGCAATTTTTTAACGTTTAATTAGCCTAAGGCATGAACTTAACAGAAGTAACTATTAAAAGTCGTACAGCGATACTCATGCTTGCCTTTATTTTATTATTGGCAGGTATTGGATCATATATGAGTATCCCGAAGGAATCAAATCCATCGATCGATGTACCATACTTTTTCATAACGACGCTATATCCGGGAATTGGTCCAGCAGATATGGAGTCTTTGATTACCCAACCCTTGGAAAAAGAACTTCAAGGGATAAACGGGGTTAAGGAAATTCGCTCAACAACTCAGGAAAGTGTGAGTATTGTTGTAGTAGAATTCGATTTATCGGTACCAAATAGTATTGCAAGTCAATTAGTTAGAGAACGAGTTGATCTGGCAAAATCTGAGCTTCCTACCGATGCAGAAGATCCGATGGTTATTGAAGCAAATATCGATGACTTTCCGGTAATCACAATTAATCTGGCTGCAGATTACTCACTTTACGACCTCAATAAAGTAGCTGAAAGACTTCAGGATGACCTCGAAGTCCTCTCCGGTATTCGTGAAGTTGATGTGGTCGGTGGAATTGAAAGAGAAGTACAAGTAAATGTCGACCTTACTGCACTTACCAGTTATAATCTGGCTTTAGGACAACTGGTCGGGGCAATTCAGTCGCAAAATCTTACCATTCCTGGCGGATCAGTTGATGTAGATCGATTTTCATATTTACTCAGGGTGAGTGGTGAATTCAAAGACCCTAAGGAAATCGAAGATATTGTAATTTCATCCCCTGAAGTCAAGTTTGGTGAATCGAGTCCTGGTTTAGTTTACATGCGGGATGTTGCTGAAATTGTTTATGATTTCAAAGAAAGAACGAGTTACGCCCGGCTGAAAGCTTATCAGGTTGAAGGGCGTGACGGCAAATTGGTTACCCTTGATGACGCTGACATTGATGAAAAACAAGTAATCAGTTTGAACATCATTCGTCGTCCCGGTTCTAATATACTGGATATGGCCGATGAATTGTTTGCCGTTATTGATGAAACAAACTTTCCGGTTGGCACGCAAATTATAGTTTCGGGTGACCAAAGCCAGGAAATCAGGACTCTGATCGCAGATCTTGAAAATAGTATCATTAGTGGTATGCTTTTTGTAATTCTGATTCTGGTGTTTTTTCTGGGGATCAGAAATGCTTTACTGGTGGGTAGTGCAGTACCGTTATCAATATTCGTCGGATTCCTGGTACTGGGTTTACTTGGTTACACGATTAACTTCGTGATCTTATTCTCCCTCATTATTGCACTTGGGATGTTAGTAGATAATTCTGTAGTAATTGTAGAAAATATCTATCGGTACCGCGAAGCCGGATTCAGTAAGATTGATGCTGCTATTAAAGGTGCTTCTGAGGTTGGTGGTGCTCTGTTTGCAGCTACAATGACTCTGGTAGCTGCATTTCTTCCACTGGTTTTCTGGCCGGGTATCATCGGACAGTTCATGAGTTACTTACCAATGACATTGATCATCGTGTTATTGTGTTCGATGTTCGTAGCTTTGGTAATTTATCCAACGCTGACCGTAGTTTTTGTTAAAACTGAAAAGGAAATAAAAACGACATCAACAAAAGCTGCCACCATTGTAAAATATTCCATCCTCGGATTTGGTGCACTTTTGATTTTATTTATGAACTGGGTTACTTTTTTTGTACTCATCGGGACAGGCTTATTTTTCTACTTAACATTTCACTTCATTTTGAGTCCCCTATCACATCGGTTTATTCATATATGGGTACCTGCTGTGATCGAAAAATACAGGAACTTGCTAAAAACATTACTCGAACGTGATTACTCTGTGAAATTTGCCTGGTACAGAAATACAACATCATTGATAGCTTTCACTGGTGGTGTTATTCTAATGTTGATGTCGACGCTGGTATCTTCACTTTCGCAAACGGCATCTTACATTCCTATGGTTCCAGGTATCATACTATTAGTGATCGG
>DLXM01000123.1 GCA_003448835.1 Bacteroidota bacterium
CGGACGGCGTTCTTGTGTCATCCCAATTTGAATCAACTTAACCCGCTCTGGTGCTGCCTTCTCTAATTCGCGAATATATCCCAGCATTTGATAATGCTCAGTCAGGTCATCGCCGATTTCATATCCTAAAAAGGATGTGGGAGTAGGGATTGCCTCATTATAATTGGAAGACGGATACATTGGCGAACTTTGTCCCATAGCCAACGAGCTTGCAAAAGTGAGTAAAAGAGAAAAAAGAAGTGCTGAATAATATCTATTTGAAAAGACCATGATGTAAGAAAAGAGGTTTGGATTACAATTTTGTTAAAAGTACCTAAGCGAAACCAAAACTAAAAATTAGTTCTAGTATTAATTAAGAATTACCTGTAGACCCATCCAGAGCATGAGCGCGACGATCGCCCAGCCGAAAAGTGACTGCCATTGTGGGATTCGGATTTCGGTTTTCTGATGTAAATCCCGTATTGAATACAATAGTAATGCCAACGCCACAGGCAGGATAAATCCATTGATGGTCCCGGCCCAGATCAAGAGCATCACGGGACGTCCAACCACTAACAATATGATGAGTGACAAATAAACAAAGCCCAGAATCCATTTAGATTCGTGCTTTTCGATGGATGGATGCCAGGTTTTCAGAAAACTGATGGATGTATATGCGGACCCAATGACGGATGTGATCGCAGCTGCCCACATTACTAAACCAAATAGGTACTTGCCAGCAGTGCCTGCTCCCAAGTCAAAGATACTTGCCGGCGGATTTGTGGGATCCAGTGCAAATCCCTTACTGACGACTCCCAACGCAGCTAAAAATAATACGATTCGCATTACGGATGCCACTAATATGGCCTGAATGGATGCTTTTCGAACTTCAGGCATGTGCTCAGGACCCGAAATCCCGGAGTCCAGCAAGCGGTGTGCTCCTGCGAAACTAATGTACCCACCAACGGTTCCCCCCACGATTGTCACGATGGCCATCCAATTGATCGTCGATGGCCAAACGGATTCTTTTATGGCATCGATGTACGGCGGTGCTCCAACCAGCATCACATAAATCGTGAGACCAATCATTAGAATTCCCATGACCTGGGTGAAAATATCCATCAGACTACGAAATCCGGGACGAAGAAAGATCACGGTGACGACCAATGCACTGATGATGGCGCCATACGTGACCGGGATGCCGGCGAGGGCGTTTAGCCCGAGTCCGGTTCCGGATAGATTCCCGATGTTGAATGCGAGTCCGCCGAACACGATACATGCAGTAAGCAGATATCCTGAGCCGGGTAGGACTCGGTTGCTGATTTCTTATGCGCGTTGGCGGTGGGCGGTGATAATCTGCCAGATGTTGAGTTGGGCGCCGATGTCTAAAATGATACTGACCAGGATGACGAATGCGAATGACGCTGCCAATTGCTCAGTGAATACGGCTGTTTGGGTGAGGAAGCCGGGTCCTACGGCAGATGTTGCCATTAGAAAGACGGCGCCAAGCAGGGGTATGCGGTTTTTTGTCATAATTGGCNNATGGATTGCAGGATGGAAATGGCTTCCGGACTGTCTCCGTGGACACAAACGGTGTCGAATCGAATGGGGATGGGACCATCGGTGGAGATCACTTTTCCGGTTTCGATCATGGATTTCATCTGGGCGACGGCTTGTTCGGTGTTTAGCACGCTATCGGGAATTGATCTGGATTGTAGTGCCCCATTTGGCAGGTATTTTCGGTCGGCAAAGGCTTCGGATAAAAATGAAAGTCCTTCGCGGATGCAAACTTGTTCGAGTTTTGAACCGGATTGTCCGACGATGGAGATTTTCTGATTGCTGAGGGGTTTTTGCAGGTCTCGTGTGTTTGTACTTTCTCGTGAATCTAATGCCCCGTAATTTGCTTTCGAGCTAACTGAATTTCTTGATTCTTGTGTGATAGTTGGGTTCTTTGTGGTGTCTACACAAATTTCATTCAGTGCACTTAGTACGCCCTGAATGAATGCTTCCGCGATTGTGGCGTTGTTCATGGTATCGTGGTACAACGCACCGTGGGGCTTGACATGGTGGAGTTTGACACCGATGGCGGAAGCGTGTTGTGCAAGGCGGTGGACTTGTTCGTGGGTCCAGTGGCGAATATCGTCCATGGTGGCAGGGATGGTGGTTCTGCCGAAATTGTCCCGGTCGGGATAGGATGGATGCGCGCCGGGAAGTACGGATTTAATTTTACATGATTTCAGCACTTCGATCATCACTTCATCTGATCCCGCATGTCCGCCACAGGCAATATTAGCCATTTGGACAAAATCGAGACACTTCAAATCATGACCGAGTTTATCGACGAACTCTGTTTCACCCATATCACAGTTCAGCATGAATTTCATAGCCTCAATGTAATGAAATAGCTGATTTTATTTGAGCTAATTTGGCCTGTTCAGATTCCTGTAAACGCAAGGCCTGTTCGATGGAGATCCATTCGAAGAAAATTTCTTCACCGGGTGCTTTTTGTGCTAAAACAGGCAAATCAACCGAGCAAACTTGGCCGATTCGGGGGTATCCGCCCGTAGTTTGGGCATCCACGAACAAAATTATGGGTCCTGATGCCGTGATTTGAACGGTTCCCGGAAAAACCACTGTCGATAACATTTCCTTCGATGGCATTGTCGGAGTGAATCCATCTTGCAGTCGAATGCCCATTCGATCGCTTTTGGAATCAATTTTCCAGGATGATTTCATGAATCGGTGGACTTCAGAATGATTGAACCAACTTAATTCGGGTCCGGGTAGTATGCGGATGGTTCGTTGGGCGGCGTACGAAGTCAATTCGTGACTAATTCGCCAACTGGATGATCTTGAGATCGTATCAGATTGTATTTTTGAATCCAAATTGGCTGAAATTTGGTCATGATTCAAATTTTTGGTCTGATTCTGATTGGGATCATTGGCAACCTGATGTTTTTGAATTGAAGGGCGTTTTAGGATATGATTCTCGGTTGCATCGAAGGATTGTTCAAAATCGGAATCCAACACGTTAATTTTTAAGAGATCCCCTTTTTTCAGGGCTCGGATTGAGCCTCCGAGTCCCAGACGAAGGTCGGTTCCGTGGGCATCATCAAAGGGTACAGCTTCAAATCCGCCGGCTACACATAAATATGACCGAAATCCACCCTGAATCGGCTTCCCTGAGAGAATAGAATCCTTTTTTAACGTGATTTGCTTCCAGGAATCGACTGAAATCTCATGATTGAGTGACCATTTCATGCCAAATCCAGTGAGCGAAATGGTTGTGTCCTGATGAAATTGAAACTTCACCGGACTTCTGACAATCTCAAGTATTGGTAGAGTTTCGGACTGTCCCAGAAGCATGTTTCCAAGCGTGGCTGATTTGATATCCGCAGCGCCACCCATTGAAATTCCGTATGCAATTCCGTTACGTCGGATGGTGTCCTGTATGGTAGATTGCATGCCGGGCGCTAGTACCTCAATCATGATTGATCTCCACAAAACGGATACGGTCACCGGGTTGAATTAAAGCCGGGGGCCTGGATTCAGGTTGAAAAATCTGTGCAGAAGTGCGTCCAATCAAATGCCATCCACCAGGCGCTTCCACCGGATAAATTCCGGTTTGAGCACCACCAATACCAACGCTGCCAGCAGGAACCTTGACCCTGGGTTCATTTCGACGGGGTTGATGCAGCACCTCTGGAAGTCCACCGAGGTAGGGAAATCCTGCTATGAATCCTATCATATACACATAATATTCCACAGAAGTGTGGATGTCGATGATTTCACGCGGTTTCAGGCTCTTAATTTCGGCTAATTCATCAAGATCCGGACCAAAAATCCCTCCGTAACATACCGGAATCTCATGAAGAACTCCGAGCTTGTCAGAATCTACATCAGCCGGATTCCATTGGTCGATAAAAGATTCAATTTGTGGTTGTAATTGGAGAGAAGAAGTTCCTGCATCGGACAATATCGTGAGTGAGTGAAAAGTTGGAATTACACTCGAAATTCCGTTGATGTTGGCATCCAACAATGCTTTCTTACACTGCAAAATCTGGCGATGTTGGTCCCGTGAAATGATGGGCTGCCATTCCAGATTCAGAGCAAATTCTGAAATAACATCAATTTTTGGGACTAATTTGGCATTTACCATCATTTTGACCGGTTACAAAACAATCATCTACAAACTTACCAAAACTCAGTACCTGTGGTATTACCAAAACGTTGTTCAACATGAAGATTTTGATCATTAATCTGACCTAAAAAATCATTCAAATTGAAATCAAGATCTGAAGTATTTGAAATAACGATTTTGCCATCATCGATCTTAACATCCACAGTCGAGTTTTCTGAAATCCCAGATTTCAAGGCAATAGACATTGGAATTTGAATTATCAAGTTGGATCCATTTTTTTGGATTTTGCTCTTCATTTATGACTATTACTACGTTTTGGAATTTTAATGGTTCATATACTTTACTGATTTAAAATCAATACTAAAAATGTTTTTCTGAAATGATTGTGATTAAATTTTATACTTAAATCGAACAAATATTTGAATTCTAGAACCACTCTTATGCTACAAGATCTTTTCAGTTATAACCAGGACAGCAATCAAAGACTGATTCAGGCATTTATTGAAAATCGCGATCAGGTGACACCGAAATCAATCGAGTTAATGAGCCACATCATCAATGCACACCATATCTGGAACGCACGCATTGGACAACATAAGCCTGATTTTGGGGTCTGGCATATTCATAATATTTCAGATTTTTTGGCGCTGGATACCTCTAATCATGAGAATACTGGCATAATTTTGGATCAGTCAAACCTGGAATCAGTGCTCGAATACAAAAATTCCCGCGGACAATTCTTTCAAAATAAAGTTTCCGATATTTTGTTTCACATCATCAATCACTCGACGTATCACCGGGGACAAATAGCGTATGATTTCAGATTGAATGGCGTTGAACCGATTGTGTCCGATTTTATTTTCTATAAACGTTGAGAAAGTCCAGACTCGCGAAAGTTTAACGAATAGTCCCACATTTTTTGGGATTTCGAGGACTTCTTCAATGGAAAGGCGGGTTGCACGTGAAATCATATCCCTACAAATCCAAATCAATAAAAATTACTTTCGTAAATGTAGGCGATTCGGCTTTGAGTGGGCAGATTCATAATGATATGCAATGTGAAATAAAATATGGGCACCAAATTGAGCCAAACGATCGGATTTCCGATCAGGTATCCATCCAGGGATCCAATTAGAATTCCGGTTGCAGCAAGTAATGCGGCACCTTCAAAAACGGCCAATCGGACCAGCATCGCAGCTCTGATATTAGCTACTATCACATGTGGATCAGTGTTTCTGTCAGTTTTGAGGAATTTTTTGAACAAAACACCGGATAATGGGATTGCGACGACCATGTATCCGAGGGCCAACAGCGTAATCATGTAGGCATTACTCGTGAGGGGGACTACCACATCAGGATCACTTTTTTGTCCGAAGTACACAAAAAGGGAGATCAGCAAAAATGCATAAACCCCAAGTAGGAATGAAAAGAAAATGACCCTAAGGCCGAGGATAATATTGTGATCAACCGCTTGTTTTACTTGTTCTTTCATAGCAGAATCGAATGATTTGAGGTGGATTTCATTCGAATATAGGCTGATTTCTGATGATTTGCACACTCTTCAATAGTGCACTTATCAAAACCTCGGGTTTACAATCGGATCGAAACTGTGTATATTTGGGCTGACCAATCTTTGNNTCCGGGTAATGCCGGCGAAGGGAAACCGGATACGTGTACTTTTTTTGAGTGCACACCGTCTCAACAATTATGCCATTCACGCAGCATCCCTTATGAACAAATAATCATATAGGGAAACTATGCAAAACGTTAATTTTACTTCAGATAAGCGCAAAGGTAACGACATGTCGTTGTCTCTTAACGACCAGTTTACGGATATTTTACAACGATATTTCGGTTACAAGGCTTTGACAAATGGACAAATGAGAGACCTGAGGTCGCGTTTGTCCGATTTTAGTTTCAAAATAAAATGGATGCTCTTATTGGCTGCCATTCTCATTTCACCGATATATATGTCCGCTCAGGACATTACCGGAACCATTCGGGATGCACGAACGAAGTCTCCACTCGAGGGCGCCGCGATCCAGATTAAGGGTACCTCTACAGGGACAAATTCAGATGCCAACGGACAATTTTCACTTCGAATTCCATCCAATATTGATACTCCTTCCCTCACTATTCAGGTATCGTTTCTGGGGTATCGAGCCGAGGAATTGACCATTCGTGTAAGCCAAATACAATCACAATCTCAATCGCTGAACATCAATCTCATTCCGGAGACCATTATTTCAGATGAAATTTTTGTGATGGGACACCGCGTCGATGAGCGTGATCCGGTCACGTATTCGAACATCTCCCGCGACGAAATCAATCGACAAAATTCGGGCAAGGACATCCCATTTCTGATGTTACAGTCGCCATCAGTGGTGACTACTTCCGATGCCGGGGCAGGCGTTGGATACACCGGACTTCGAATCCGGGGGGTGGATGACACTCGCATTAACGTGACAATCAACGGAATTCCACTTAACGATTCTGAGTCGCATGGCGTTTTTTGGGTAAATATGCCCGATTTTGCTTCTTCGGTAGGAAATATGCAGATTCAGCGCGGGGTGGGGACATCGACCAATGGTCCGGCAGCATTTGGGGCGACATTAAACCTGCAGACCAGCAATCTGGAGTTCGATCCTTATGCGCAGATTTCATCCACGGCCGGGAGTTTTAACACGTTACGGAATTCAGTTCGGGTCGGTACCGGATTGCTAGAAAACCAATGGGCGTTTGAGGGACGATTGTCGAACATCACATCGGATGGATTCATCGATCGGGCGACTTCAGATCTAAGCTCCTGGTATGGATCGGCTTCGCGATATGGCGAGCGGGATTTGCTCAAAATCAACATATTTTCGGGGAGTGAACGCACGTATCAAGCCTGGAATGGCATTCCGGAGGCGCGACTCAGAAACGATGTGGCCGGAATGAATTATTATGCGGAGCAACATGGGTTGTTGGAGGCGGAATTGCAGCGTTTGCTCAATAGTGATCCCCGAACTTACAACATGTTCACCTACGATAATCAGGTTGATCGGTACACCCAGACCCATTATCAGGCGCATTATTCGGTGCGTTTGCAGGATGCGTGGTATGTGAATTCATCCCTGCATTATACACGCGGGAAGGGGTATTTCGAGGAGTTCAGAGAGGATGATCGGCTTTCGACGTATACGATTGTTCAGGGATCGCCGCGCAGTGATTTAATCCGCCGCAGATGGCTGGACAACCATTTTTATGGCGCAGTCATTTCAACGGAGTATCAATCCGATAGCTGGAAATTTACGGCCGGTGGGGGATACAACGAGTATGACGGAGATCATTTCGGGGAGGTCATCTGGGCTCGAAATGCGCCGGGTCTGGACATCCGCGACCGATATTACGATAATAATGGGTTCAAAACTGATTTTAATGTCTATGCGAAGCTGAATTATGACTTGAGTGATCGGGTGAACGTATTTGGGGATGTCCAGTTGAGAGGGATTGGATACCGGTTTTTGGGGTTTGATCGGAACCTGAATAACATCGAACAGGAAGTCAATTTGACTTTTTTTAATCCGAAGGCCGGACTGGTGTATCGGATTTCGGATGGACAAAGGGCGTATGTGTCGTACAGTGTGGCGAACAAAGAGCCGGTCCGTCGTGAGTACACGCAGTCGACCCCCGAAACGCGTCCGGAGCACGAGACATTGTATGATTTGGAGTTGGGTTATCGTGTAGATCGGGTCAATTGGTCCGGTGGAGCGAATGTATATTTCATGGATTACAATAATCAGTTGATATTGACGGGTCAGCTGAATGACGTGGGTGCGGCGATTCGCACAAATGTGAAGGACAGTTATCGATTGGGGATTGAGTTGGAGGGTGGATATCGGCTCGCATCCAATCTGCAATGGTCAGGAAACCTCACGTTGAGCCAGAATCGAATTCCTGAGTTTACTGAGTTCGTGGATGATTACGATGTGGGCGGTCAGCAGTTGTTTACGTACAGTGATACCCCGATTGCGTTGTCGCCGGATGTGGTTGCCGGAAGTATTATTGCTTATCAGGTGGGAGCATTGGATGTGAATTTCACTTCAAAATATGTGGCGCGGCAGTATCTGGACAACTCCGGTCAGCGGTCCCGATCGATTGATCCGTACTTCGTCAATGATTTGGTGCTGAGTTACGGAATGGATTTCATCCGGGCGGTGAAGCAGGCATCGATACAGCTTCAGGTGTACAACATCTTTGATACACAATATGAAACCAATGGCTACACGTATGCCTGGATCTATGGAGACGAACAGCATCGATTCAATTTCTTTTATCCTCAGGCCGGTCGGCACTTCATGGTGCGGTTAGAGTTAGGATTTTAGAACGGTTCGGATGGAGATTCTGTATCTGATGGTGGACTGAAACAGCTCAATGTTGAGATATAGTTGTTCTGAGTTACTGTTTCTGGTTCAAGTAAAATCATTGTGCAGTCTAACTCAGAATTCAGTTTCTATTGCAAAAAATGAGTAAAAAATTGATTTGAGCCGATTAAATGACCTAATCGGCTCAATATTTAGATATTATTGAGCCGAATAATGTTGGATCTAAAAATTTAGACTGATTTTGTGCGCTCGTTGATCCAGTGGATGCATTTATGGAAGACATCGACAGGTTTGATGTGTTGCATTGGACATCCACCAGCGATCACATTGATTCCAGCTTCTTGAGCTAAACGGACGGCTTCTTTATGGACACTGCTCATTTTCTGAGAAGCTGATTTCATCCATTTGGGATTAACGCCATTCATATTATGCATCCAGATACGTTGAATTCCGGTTTGAATACAGTCTTTAGTTACTTGTAGAGTAATCTCCGGACGAGTCATTATAAATACTCCGTCCGGTGCTTCGGACATCAGCGAGATTGATTTATAGCATGGCTCCCCGGCATAGACATCAAGCACTGGATGGATCGGGGTTACACGATATCCGGCGGACTTAAACTTGTCAAAAATAGCATTACCGGCTCCGGATTTTCGTGAAATGCCAACCACAGCTATATGTTTCAGGGACAGAAACGTGTCCACTTGTTGTTTGAAAGATTGAGAAATATTCGACTCAATAACTTCATTTTCCATTTCACCCTACTTTTGTGTAATCATTTACGCAATCAAATTAAGACTTAATAGTCATAAATAAGATACGGGATTTATGGATGAGATTCGAGCCAAAAGCGGATATATAATCTTAACCAAACGAAACCGAAGACTTAAACTACCCGATATCGTTTTTGGATGGTGCCTTTTTCTGATGAAAAAACTTCGATAAGTTCTAACAGTTGTTCAGTCCCATTAATCCCAAATAAAGGAATGCCACTTCCGAGCAAAATTGGAATAACGGTGATGGTTAGTTCGTGGATCAGTTTTGCTTGCAGAAATCGTTGAATTGTGATACCACCGTCGATATATAAATGTTGCTTCCCATCATTAGCTAGTTCTGTAACAATGTGTTCCGGTGCGCCTGATGTCACCCTTACTTTTCCGGCCAAATGTTTTGGCACTTTCAGACTCTGAGTCGAAAGTACAACGACCTCCGTACCCTCGTAATACCAATGATCGAAGGTCATTACCTTTTCAAAAGTATGTCGTCCCATAACAATCGGATCTATTGTTGAAATAAATTCATTATAGACCAACCCGATCTTTCCAGCGTCATCGAATTCGGGACGATGAAGCCAATCAACATCGCCATCCGGTCTGGCAATAAATCCATCTGCACTTGTCGCGATATATACAGAACATTTCATGGTTTTGATATTAGATTAACTAATTTAAATAGAGATTAAATATAGCGTGTTCTTCTTATTGGATAAATGTTATTTTTTAAAGATTGAGCTTTTCTGTCAAAATCTTTGGGTCGATTACGGGTTGTAAAAATTGTGCCCCGAAACTTGTAGTTGCAAATTTTTCTTTGTGTATACCTCATATTGACTTTCAATTCGATATTCCTCAACTTGGCGGGGTTGTCAATTAATTTGGATGTAGTTCGCTGCAGAAAGGGTGTATTGTGATCAAATCGTTGAGGTTTTCGGAGCTGAAAGACCGTGTTCCTGCTCATTTTGAAACGAAGGGACTGGACCTGGTACTTGTGAAATATGATGACAAGATTTCGGTCCTTTATGGTCGTTGTCTGCACCGAGGCGCGCTTATGTCGGATGGATATATTGAGGGGGATAATCTTTTCTGTGGACTCCACGGCTGGGATTATCGGTATGATACCGGTGTTTCAGCCTACAACAATGAGGAAGTGCTTCACAAATTTAAAGCCGAAATTCGTGAAGATTTTGTATGGATCGAGGAGTCCGAAGTGGATTCGTTTTTACATGAACATCCCCAACCTTTTGACCGAAACGCCTACCTGGGTGTCTATGCGGACACTCATCCGGAATCGACCGAGCCATATACCGGTTACATCAAGGAATTGTCCCGAAATGGACTCAAAAATGTTGGGCATCACGGTCCATCCGATGCGATGGGAGTCGACCGAAATACGCTCCCAAAATGGGAGGACATCCAGTTTTTACCTGCTCAGCTTGCCCGTCGTCCACTTATGGATGATGACAGTGTGCAAACATCCGTAATCATAGGTCCCAATGCTCAAAAACCGATGTTACTCGACATCCCCCTATTTGTTTCGGATATGAGCTTCGGTGCGCTTTCGAAGGAAGCCAAAATTGCGTTGGCGATGGGTGCCGAAATGGCCGGGACCGGCATCTGTAGTGGCGAAGGGGGGATGCTACC
>DLXM01000207.1 GCA_003448835.1 Bacteroidota bacterium
ACCGATTCCGGAGTCATGATTTCATAGGTTAATGGATTCTTAATAACTCCATCCTGATGAATTCCGGCCTCGTGAGCAAATGCATTTCGTCCCACGATGGCTTTGTTTGGCTGGACATCAATTCCTGTGATTTCAGCAAGTAGTCGACTAGTGGGGTACAGTTGCTGGGTGTTAATTGCAGTCTCAGTTCCATATGCTGTTTGTCGAACTGTTAATGCCATTACAAGTTCCTCCAAAGAGGCGTTTCCAGCCCGTTCACCTATTCCATTTATGGTACATTCTACCTGCTCAGCACCATTTTGTATAGCTACCAATGAGTTGGCAACTGCAAGTCCAAGGTCATTATGACAATGCACACTAATGACCGCGTCATTAATATTTGATACATTTTTGCGGATATATCGAATCAAGCTACCAAATTCATCCGGTACGGTATACCCAACGGTATCCGGAACATTGATTATCGTCGCTCCGGCAGCAATTACCGATTCAAAAACCTCACAAAGGTAGTCCCAGTCACTTCTGGAGGCATCTTCCGCAGAAAACTCAACAACCGGACATAAAGTACGAGCGTACATGACACCTTTAATGGCGTCATCAAGAACTTCTTCGCGGGATTTATTCAATTTGTACTTCAAATGAATGTCAGATGTGGCAACAAACGTATGGATTCTGGGCATTTTAGCATATTGAATAGCTTCCCAGGCACGTGAAATATCATTAGGTTTGATCCGACAGAGCCCGGCAACCTGACAATTAACAATGCGTTTAGAAATTTCTCTTACTGCTTCAAAATCACCTTGAGAGGCTATTGGAAAACCAGCTTCCATCACATCTACACCCAGCAGTTCCAGTTGCTCCGCCATTCTAAGTTTTTCGGTAAGATTCATGCTGAAACCGGGCGATTGTTCCCCGTCTCTAAGCGTCGTATCGAAGAATTGAATTCGTTTTTTCATGCGGATTCCTGAACGATTGGTTGATGTTTGTAATGGTTTATTAAATAATAGCTGAAACTCTCCATCAAGGCTTGCCAACTGGCCTCTATGATGTTTTCGGAAACCCCGACGGTTCCCCACGTTTCGCCATTGCATGTAGAATCGATGAGAACGCGTACTCTGGCTTTGGTCGCGTCTTTTTCATTGAGGACACGGACTTTATAATCAGATAACTGCATTTCATCGATTTCCGGGAAGAATTTCATCAGGGCTTTTCGAAGTGCCTGATCCAGGGCGTGAACTGGTCCAACTGATTCAGCTGCAGTGTGTTCTGATATTCCATTCACATTTACACGAATCGTAGCTTCTGATCTGATCACTTCATTTTCATTTTTTTCGATAAGCATTCGGAATCCCTTGAACTCGAATGCATCAGCAGTGTCCTGAGTGATTTTTTTGATCAACAACTCTAATGAAGCCTCTGCAGCTTCATACATAAAGCCTTCGTGCTCTTTTTGTTTAAGTTTCTTTACGATTTCAGGAATCACATGATTGTGTTCATCCAAATTCAGATTTAATTCTTCAGCTTTGAAACGAATATTTGATTGTCCTGATAAATCAGAAAGAAGTACTCGGCGTCCATTACCTATTAATTCAGGTTCAATGTGTTCATAAGTGACCGGATTTTTTATCACAGCACTGACATGGATGCCACCTTTATGTGCAAATGCACTTTTCCCAACATATGGAAGTTGATTATTATGGGATAAGTTGGCCAATTCTGAAACATAATGTGAAATGGTGGTCAATTGAGCAAGATTCTCCATTTTTATGCCTTCGAATCCCAACTTAATCTGAAGATTCGGGATAATTGAGCACAAATTGGCATTTCCACAACGTTCGCCATAACCATTGATCGTGCCTTGTACCTGACGACATCCAGACTGAACAGCAGTCACTGAATTCGCAACAGCCATTTCAGAATCATTATGGGCATGAATCCCAATTGGAGCATCAACCTTTTTGATAACATTCTGAACAATGGATTGAATATCGTGAGGGAGTGTGCCACCATTTGTGTCGCACAAAACGATCCAATCAGCCCCCGCTAATCGCGCAGCAAGGAGGGTAGAGATAGCATACTCTGCGTTATCCTTGAATCCATCAAAAAAATGCTCGGCATCATAAATTACTTCACGCCCCTGAGACTTCAGATACTGTACAGAATCATGAATCAAAGTGAGATTTTGATCACCTGTAATTCCTAAAGCCTGCTCAACATGTAATGTCCACGTTTTACCAAATATTGAAACAGCCGGAGTTTGAGCAGTGATGAGCGCCTGGATATTCGGATCTGATTCGGGGGTATTGCCAAATCTCATGGTCGATCCGAATGCAACTATGCGTGCGTTTTTAAAGTGCTCATCTTTTGCCCGTTCAAAAAACTCCATGTCTTTTGGATTCGAACCCGGCCAACCACCTTCGATATAATGGATTCCAAGTGAGTCGAGTTTTCTGGCAATCCGGATTTTATCCTCTGCCGAAAAACTGATATTCTCACCTTGAGTTCCGTCTCGAAGTGTGGTATCGAAATATTTAACGTGGACTTCAGACATGATGTTTATTTTTTGATCCAGCTCATCATTGGACGCAATTTTGCACCAACTTGCTCGATTTGGTGATCATTATGTTCGCGTCTCAACGCTTTGAGCATGGGTTGGTTTGCTTTGTTTTCAAGGATGAAATCACGAGCAAACGCACCGGTCTGGATGTCACGAAGTACCGTTTTCATACGATCTTTGGTCGCTGCATCCACAACTTTTGGACCTACGGTCATGCCACCATATTCTGCGGTTTCACTAACTGAGTAGTACATTCCGCCGATTCCGCCTTCATAAAATAGATCTACGATCAATTTCAACTCATGTAGACATTCGAAATAAGCAACTTCCGGTTTGTAGCCTGCTTCAACTAATGTTTCGAATCCGTATTTGATTAATTCTGTTACGCCACCGCACAAGACTGCTTGTTCGCCAAAGAGATCTGTTTCAGTTTCTTCCTGAAATGTAGTCTCGATTACTCCGGCACGAGTTCCACCAATAGCTTTAGCATAAGCGAGGGCTGTTTCACGTGCATTACCAGTGGCATCCTGGTGGACAGCAAATAGACAAGGAACACCTTTTCCTTCTTGATAAACTCGTCGAACGAGGTGTCCAGGACCTTTTGGAGCAACCAAAAATACATCAACATCCGCAGGTGGTTCGATTTGATTGAAATGAATGTTAAATCCATGAGCAAAAATCAGCGAATTTCCGGCTTTAAGTCCTGGTTTGATGTCCTGTTGATACACATCCGCTTGGTTTTGATCCGGAAGAAGTACCATGATGATATCAGCTTCAGCTGCTGCCTGAGCTGTTTCTTTCACTTCGAGACCAGCATCAACAGCTTTTTTCCATGATGAGGATGATTTTCGAAGTCCGACTACAACTGATACACCGCTTTCTTTGAGATTTAATGCGTGTGCATGACCCTGACTACCATAACCCAGAATTGCAATTTTCTTGCCATTCAGGACTTTTTCGTTAGCGTCGTTATCATAAAAGAGTTTCATAAGATGGGATTTATGTTGTTTTGATTAAGAATTTCAGACTTCACCATTGTATTCCCGACGAAGGGCAACCAATCCGGTTCGCGCAACTTCGATAAGTCCAAATGGACGGAACATGCCAATGGCGGCATCTACTTTATTACTATTTCCTGTTATTTCGATAGTCACGCTTTTGGGACTTATATCGATGATTTTTGAGCGAAAAATGTTTGCAACCTGGATGATTTCAGCACGAGTTTCCATAGGTGCTTTGACTTTTATCAGCGCTAATTCTCTGGCTACGTGAGGGGAGTAAGTGAGGTCGTCAACGCTTTCTATGTCGACTAATTTGTCGAGTTGACGTGTGATTTGCTCAATTATGCGTACATCTCCATGCGTGGTAATGGTTCCACGAGCCATTTTATCCTGTTCACAATCACCAATACTGATGGAATCAATGCTAAATCCACGCCCACTAAATAGCCCTGCAATGCGTGATAATGCATTAAAACTGTTCGCGACTTTTATCGCGATGATATGCTGTGATTCAGCTGATGTATCTTTGACTGACATATTTAATATATAATCCCTTGCCCCGAGACCAGTTGATCCCGGGGACAAAGGTGTTACCCTGTTTCTGTTTGGCGGAATCCCCATTCCGCATTTTCCCTATTTACCCTAAACCTAACACAAAAGGCATTATTCCGGTGTATCGACCATTTCGTAATAAACTAGATATATGATATATATTGTTGTTTATTCCGGTGTATCGACCATTTCGTGAACCGCTGCACCCGGAGGTACCATCGGATACACGTTTTCTTCCTGCGTTACGTGAATATCCATAATTACCGGACGATCATGGATTTCCATCGCAATTTTTAAAATTTCATCCAATTCTTTTGGAGTGGTTGCCCGAAGTCCTACTGCTCCGTATGCTTCCGCTAATTTCACAAAATCCGGGTTGGATGGCTCCAGATGTGAATGAGAGTATCGTTTTCCATAAAACAATTCCTGCCACTGACGTACCATCCCAAGATAACCATTATTCATGATGGCGACTTTAACCGGGACTTTTTGATCCACTGCTGTTGCAATTTCCATAGCGGTCATCTGAAATCCACCATCACCGGTTATGCAGAAAACAGTACGATCTGGACAACCAATAGCCGCTCCCATCGCAGCCGGGAACCCAAATCCCATCGTTCCAAGTCCACCGGATGTAATCCAGGAGCGGGTATGGTTATACTTATAGTATTGTGCTGACCACATTTGATGTTGTCCGACATCGGTTACAATTATGGCGTCTCCGGCTGTGATTTCAGAGATTTTTTCGACCATATACTGAGGTGCGATTTCATCTTCGCGTTTGCGGTATCTCAGCGGATGATCTGTTCTCCATTTATTTATTTCGACCATCCATTTAGTTGTATCGATTTCATGAACGAGTTCAATCAAATCAGGAAGAATCTTTTTGACATCGCCAATAATTGGTAATTCTACATGAACGTTTTTATTGATACATGCGGGATCGATGTCGATATGAATTTTTTTCGATTTTGTTGCGAAATCTGCTACTCTACCAGTTACACGGTCGTCAAATCGAGCTCCAATTGCTATGAGGACATCACATTCCTGGATGGCCATATTAGCTGCCCATGTCCCATGCATTCCCAACATTCCCAGCGAATTTGGATGTGACTCAGGAAATACACCTAATCCCATTAAAGTGGTTGTTACCGGAATATTAGTTTTGAAAGCGAGTGCTCTGAGGTCTTCCCATGCATTCCCTGAAACAACGCCTCCACCTGCATAAATCAACGGTTTTTTAGCCGTTTTAATCAAAGCTGCAGCATCTTTGATTGCTTTTTTGTTATCCTGACTGATTCTGTAGCTTCCCCGATAATTTTTGGTAGAAGACTTCGAATACTTTCCTTTACTAAATAGCATATCCTTAGGAAGATCTATCACTACGGGTCCCGGGCGACCTGATTCAGCGATATGAAATGCTTCTTTGATTACATCGCCAAGTTCGCTGGCATCCTTCACTAAATAACTATGTTTTGTAATTGGACGAGTGATACCGATGATATCAGCTTCCTGAAATGCATCATTTCCAATCATCGAAGAGGGGACTTGTCCGGTAAATACTACCATTGGAATTGAATCCATAAATGCGGTTGTGATTCCGGTTACGGTATTTGTTGCTCCGGGACCTGAAGTCGCAAGAACTACGCCTGTTTTACCTGTAGCGCGGGAGTATCCATCCGCTGCATGAGTACCGGCTTGTTCATGACGAACAAGAATATGATTGAACTTTGGACTTTTATAAATGACATCATAGACCCCAAGAACTACACCACCGGGATATCCAAAAACAACTTCTACTCCCTGATCTATGAGTGCATTAATTAGAATTTCGCCACCTGACATCTCGACAAAATCCTGGATTGGTGAGTGTCCGTTTGATGTACTTTTCTGTTGAAATGTACTATTCGTTGTGCTGGTTTGTACTGACATAACTACTGGCTATTTAGTTTGAACGGTGTGTAGATGATTGGGTCGTTGGAGAATCAACGGTATATAAATTGACGAAACATATCCCTGAGAACTGAATCCTTTTAACTTTTATCGTTTGTTGTCTTTGTATAGATGTTGTTTTTTGCATTGTTTGACCTTTCGAGGTCAACTCCGACAAAAACTATTCTATGGTACTTGATAAGCTTTTTGGAATTGACCTCTGTTTGTTAAGCTAGTAGTAGCTCAGAGATAATTCCTGATAGTAGAATACTAATCGAAATAATAATCACGTCGATAATCGAAATCTTACGAATGAAAGTAGAGTAGTTTTTCAGG
>DLXM01000311.1:0-4039 GCA_003448835.1 Bacteroidota bacterium
CTGGGGTCCACCAATGCCATTAACAGCTCTAGCATTCGCAACATTCGCTTTGGTCCTGGCATTAATTATCATTTGGGCGTTGGGCAAGGCGGTTGGACATGATATTTAATTCGATTTTTACCACGGTGATGTTTATAGTTGGAATTTTAATGCAAAAATATATTTTTAATCTGTTTTTTTATTTCTTCAATTTGTCCTCACTATTTTATAGTGGATTTTGCTAGGATTGGTGATTTGCCAATGTTACTATGAACGAATTGATACTAAAATTGAAAATAGTTATTTCAGTTTTGCTCACTTTTATTGTTGGATGTACCTCAACTAAATTTCCAAGCGAAGTGTACAATCAATACGAGTACGAAAAATCATATTCTTTTAATGAAGACACCTTAAAGATTGAACTAAAAAATCCTTTGTGGAGTCCATTAAGAGTATGGGTCTTTAATGATAATGATAGCTTACAAAGTGTACTGAATGATTTAAATCCAATAGTACTTGACGCCCAGAGTGATACAATAGTAGTTATTCCCCAAGTTCGTAATTTCGATGATAGATTGCGTTTTTCATCCCGTTTAGGAAAGTTATCGAAAGAGATAAAACCATATAAAATCGAATTACCATTTGCTAAAAATAAGGAGTACAAAATACTTCAAGGGAACAATACGAACTTTACTCAAAATTCGAATTTTTCGAGATATGCAATTGATTTCAATTTAAAAACCAATGACACCGTTCATTCTGCTACTAATGGATATGTTGTTGGTGTGATTGATAAATACGAATTTGGTGGGAAAAGTGATAAATGGCGAGATTATGGAAATTTTATAACAGTCTACGATCCAGATTCAGGGATTTTTTGTCAATACTCCCATTTAGTAAATAGCGGAAGCCTTGTTGCAATTGGGGACAGAGTTGAAATGGGACAACCAATAGCTTTATCGGGAAATACTGGACAAAGTACGGTAGAACATCTACATTTTAATTGTTTAAAACCGATAAATAATAATGATGGACTAATTTCTATACCTGTTGAATTTGTAAATGGACAAAATGGAATTGATCTGAAAAAAGGTGATGTGGTGACAAGGTAAATACGAGATGCCGAATACCATGTGATATCAGCAATCGGAACCACTATTTGTATTCAGAAGTGTTATGAGCCTAACCAGGATTTAAAATCGGCTGAACGGGATGTACTAACCAGGGTGTCTGAATCGCTGTTGGCTTTGGGTATCAGATCCAGCTGGATACGGCTTCGTGACCAGGTAGTCATTTCGTTAATTGAATTTATATTTACAATAAAACTGCGGTTTATTCTGAAAAATTGGTCAGGATTCAGTTGCTGTTCCAGGGAATCAAGTGAATCATCTATTGGAATTTTTTTGCCTTCGAAAGTAACCAGGAAAACTGACTTATCCTGAGCAAAAAAATAAGCACATTCTGTCGTATTTACTTTTCTCAGTACATCACCCAATCGTATCAGAAATCGTTCTTTATAGGATGGTGATACATGCGAAAAAACATCTATCAACCGTTCAATATCTACCCGAAAAGCAGATTTTAGATTTTGAAATTTCTGAAGACTTCGTTCCAGATCAGTAGTTTTAACTGGTTTCAACAGGTAGTCGATACTATTGACTTTGAAAGCCTCGATTGCATATTGATCATAGGCCGTAGTAAAAATAATGGGGATATCAACTTGAATACGATCGAAAATTGAGAAGCAAAGTCCGTCGGAAAGTTGAATATCCATAAAAATGAGATCGGGTTGATGTCCTGTTAGCCATCGAACAGTTTCTTTTACTGATTTAGTTACAGCAAGTATATTGCAATCCTGACAAACCTTCAGTAGCTGACTTTCAAGACGATTTGCAGCAAGTTCTTCATCCTCAACGATCAGTATTTTAAACATGCTCCTCATTGATTAAGGGTAATGAAACAACAAAGTGGTCTTTCTCAAGCTTGAACTCCGGTTCAATCTTTGAAATCATAGCATAGCGTTTCTTCAGATTTGTTTGCCCAACCCCAGTTGATTTGTTAAACGAAATTTTTGGCCTTAACGGATTCATTATTATCAACCGTTCACTCTCAACTGACAACATAATATTAAAAGGAATTCCTTTTTCAATTTTATTATGTTTGATGGCATTTTCAAGTACAAGTTGGAGTGATAGTGGTGGCAAATAACGTCGTAGAAGGTCTGATGGAATTTCTACACTCCAGGTAAGTTCATCACCATGTCTAATTTGCTGCAAATACATGTAAGAATGCGCAAATTCAAGCTCTCTTTCCAACGTTACCACGTGCTTTTCAATGGTCTCTAAAACGTAACGATAAATATTGGAAAACTCTTCGATAAATCGTTGTGACTTTTCTACGTCTTCCTCAATTAGACTACTCAATACATTTAGACTATTGAACATAAAATGCGGATTCATCTGGTTCTTGAGGACTTCAAAACGTATTTCGCTCAGCTCGCGGACTAGTTCATTATTTCTTTTTTCCGCTTCAGACTGTTGGTAAAAGAAAATCCATGCCTCGAAAATCGTCATCAGAACAATGTTGCATGCTGCCACCACGATCATATTGAAAACATACACCCTGATGAGGTCTTCGACATATGGTTTTATTAAATGGGATGCTGTAGTTAGCAAGAATCCGATTAATAACCCGATAAGGACAGTGAATAGAACTTGAGTTATAATCCGACGTCCGCCTGATGCTGACCAGGGAAATCGGTCATTATAAAATTGTATAAGTAAAAGGTTTGGATAAGCCAGGAATAGAGAAGCTATATAACTTAAAAATGTCCCCCAAATAAAACGGCTAAAAAACTCGGTAACAGTATTTATTGTGAAGAAGCCCGTAAAATGATTATATGATATGAGTACAACCTGTATAGAAAGAGCCATTACTAAAAGTAGCCACAAAATGGTCTTTAGGGGAATCAAGCTATGTATCGATCGGTTATTCATTCTGGTTCCATTTATTAATACTCCGAAAATCCGCGACTAAATAAAAATTTTAATTTCAAAAATTAGAGGAAAGTTTTACGGACTAGATACATTTCCCGTAAAACTATTCCCCATTTTCTATTCGATTAGTTCAAAATTTTTTGAAAAAACCTATGTTTATTGCTACGTAGTTGAGATCTGCAGAAAAATTACCCGTTTCGGTTTTATAGTCACGGTTTAAGGAACTGTATTTTATTGTTGGTGTGAGGCTCCATTTTCGTCCGAGTGGAATATCAACACCGCCAGATACCTGCCAGCCTGCACCATGTTTTGTGTCGTAGGTAATATCACCGTCACTGTTTTCGAGTTCTAAGTGACTCCAGTTGCCACCGGCTCTCAAGATATATGATAGTCCGGATTTGCCAAATGGATGTTTAAACTGAACACCATAAATATAACCGGTCTCTTCAAATTCAATGTCTTCACCAGCGAAGGATGATTCAGAGGGGAAATGTTTCCATCCCCATCCAAGATAGACACCGGTGTGTTGTAAAATGCGATAGTGAAAAATACCCTCAAAACCTACTCCTGTACCGAGTTCGGCATCACCGATGTCGGTAGTTGGGAGAGATATACCCGAATTCAATTCGAAACTGAATCGATTTGTTGTATCCTGACTTTGAGCCACGGAAACAGTTAATATTACAGTTAGTAAAGTGGTGAAAAGTGTTGTTATTGTTTTCATTTTCTTATTCTTAATTGTTGTTAGTGATGTTCACTGACAGTAAGGTATAATGGCAATTAAACGAGAACAACGGAATCAGGATGAGGAAGTGTTTTAGCCTGATGAGCTGGTAAAAATTGTGGATGAATTTATAGGGGGCAAATTTGAAAGTAAATTAATGAGTGGTTTCTAATTTCTTTCAGGTACCCTCATCGCTTATTGTAATTTAGTTTTATGTTGGGTAAAAACTTATAAACTATTAACTTATCCCTAAATGCCCTATCCTAACACATTATAAATATGAAAACAATTTTAAAGTTTGTTGGTATTACAATCGGGGTTCTATTTATAGCCGGAGTTG
>DLXM01000311.1:4056-7189 GCA_003448835.1 Bacteroidota bacterium
TTAGTTATTCAAAATGGTGTTTTTGAACGAATATTTGAAGGTACCGTTCCTGATAGTCTTCTTGAAATCTTTACGATTATAGACGCAAAAAATCGCTATTTGATGCCAGGTATGATCGATATGCATGCCCACTTAAACAGCGGTGGATTAATCCCTCCGGATGCATCAACCCGTCTTATGGCATTGGAGCAGTTTGCAAGATATGGTGTCGCAACGATCTTTACACTCGGTGGTCATGGGTTTAATCAAGGTGTTACAACGGAGCTTATTGAAAAGCAACAAAATAAGTTAGTTGTAGGCCCAACTATGTTCGCAACCGGTGATATCCTGACAGCTCCGGAAGGATATCCCACTGCAATACTTCCTATGATGTTAGGAATCTCTGCTGATGAAATTGATCTCAATGAAAAGGGAATTCTAACCGTTAACGAAGAAACAGATCTGGATGCACTTTTTTCGACAAAAAAAGAACTTGGCTTGAAAGGTGTAAAAGTAATGGTTGAATCCGGATTGGGCGGAGGTCCTGAGGAGCCTCGAGTGTCGAATGAATTGCTCCGTAAAATCACACAAAAAGCATCAGAATACGACCTCCCGGTATTTGCTCACGTTTCCCGTCAGGGTGATTTTGAGGATGCCATCAACGCAGGAGTTGATGTGCTGGTACACACGGTTGGTGACCAGGTTTTGACAAATGCAGATTCTTTTTTCGAAAAAATGAGAGAAGATTCTATCTACTATACGCCTACTCTTTCAATCGCTCATATATATCAATACACAGCATCTGCTGAAATATTGGATGATCCTTTTATGATGCAATATAGTTCTGAACGAACCAATCGTAGTTTAGAGAACTGGTTGATACGCCAAATGATGGTAAGCAGTTCAGGGTTAGATAATGACAGACTTAAACAAAATATGTTGCAAAATTTCTCCATTTTTTATGAAGCCGGCGTACCGATCCTAATGGGATCGGATTCCGGAAATCCTTCGGTAATACCCGGCTATAGTGCTCACAAAGAATTAGAATTCATGGCTCAGGGAGGCATGCCAATCGCCGATGTACTACGCTCTGCAACGATAATTCCTGCCCGTTTTTTGGGGTTGGATGATTCCATTGGTAGCATTGCGGAAGGAAAAGTTGCCAGCTTTCTCATGTTGGAAGACAATCCGCTGGAAGACATTAGAAATTCACGTAGTATCAGCCGGGTAATGTTGGAGGGTTACTGGATCGAGTAAGATTATTAATAATCTTAGTGATTAATCTGGTTCAGTTACTGTATTGGCATTGAAGATCGCACCTGCCCGGGTAAATACTCGACCATTGATTGAAGCACCGGTATTCATTGTAATACCGTTCATCAGTAGTATGATTCCTTCAAAATGCGAGTTTGATCCAAGTGAAATATTCCCGCCTACTTGCCAAAAGATATTTTTAGCTTGTGCACCACCACTCAGAGTCATGTTTAAATCATTTCTCATCGTAATATTATCGGTGACTTGTAATATCCAGACGTCATTTTCTGAACCTGAAAATGTAACTGTACCTGAAATCAAAACGGATTCGGTCCAGTTGTAGAGGCCGGGTGACAGTGTTTTGCCATTTATTTCACCACTATGTAAATCTATAAAATCAGGATCTGAACGTCCTTCAGCATTATCATATGCAGAAATCATATTTTCAACGGCTGTTGTCAAATTTGCAGGTGTAGGAGCGCTCATATCTGAGGCATAGATTCTGCCTGATACCTGATCAGATGTTGAAAATCCAGTTGATGAAGTTTGTGTAAATCCGGTAATAAAACTCTCAGCCATCGGACTTAATCCCAGATCGCCAGTAAATGTGGATGTTGGTGTATTATTTATGGCCGTTCTGGCAAGAACTACATAATTACCTGCTGTTCCCAGATCTACTGCTTCTAACAGTTCACTTGTACCACCGGTAGTGAATCCCCATTCATTATCATTTGCGAGTGAAACACCAGTTGAACTTTTAACCCCGGTTGAAACTTTAACTGTGTAATCTTTTTGAGCATCCAATACATTTGCAGGAATGAACTTAGCTGTTGTACCAGAATATTCAACACTTCCATTTATGTTTGTGGATCCTTGTCGCAAGGTAATTGTTGAATTGTTGATTGTTGTTGGATTCATTGCCTGGTCGAAAACTATATCCACAATCTTGTTTCGCACAACATTATCTTCTTCGTTCATCGGACTCATTGAAAAAATAACTGGAGCATCCGGATCGATTTCAGGACCTGTACTGTCACTTTTACATCCACTTATAAGTGTGATCAGTAATAGTGAGGCCATGATAACGTGGTTGTAGAATCTAGTTGATTTCATATAATTTGGTTTACCTTTTTATCGAATTTTGTGAGATAATTAACTCTTCTAAGGTAAATCCAAACGAAGTACCAACAGTTACAATTGTGAGTGGATTAGTTACAAGTATCACTCAGTAACATTTTTTTCAACTACAAACTGTCGTACTTAGTGGGATGTATGCGTTATGTGGAGTTGTTTTTTTAACTCCATAACGGAATCGAATAATTATCAGTCGCTATTCGATACAGGGAACTAATAGCATGATTTAATAGAAATCTTATACTGAAATTACAATACTACATTCGTTGCAATTGTCAGTGCGTGACTTCTACATTCTTACTATAACTATATTGCAGCTTATGAGAAACAAGCAGACTGAGGAATGCAAAACCTGTGAATAGGAAAAATCCAATCTGCAGACTCGATCCATTTGTAGTAAGCATGTCAACTTGAGTAACTATCGTTTCCAGGTCTTTTAATTGTTCTGAAATAATCCCTGAAAACCCAATGTACGCCATGAAGATAGCGACAACCATCACATCCGCCATGGTCCATTTAGCGGTTTTGAAGATTAAAAATCTTACCACAGAGTTTTTTCGAAGCCTATCTGAATAAATGAACAGGACTGAGGAAGTGAGCTTTGACAGTGGGAAAATAACACTAAATACCAAAACGAGAATTCCGACAGCGACTACTTCCAGTTTATCATTGAGTAACATAACCTGGACTACTTCCAGAATACTCTTGCTCTTGAAATATAGGATCTGATCAGTAAAGGATATCGATTCGCCCATTAGATGAAAGT
>DLXM01000093.1 GCA_003448835.1 Bacteroidota bacterium
TATCAGTAGCCGGTGAATCCAGTGATTCTTTTACCGGGGGTTTGAATTCTTTTGTAGATTTAATGTTCAAAGTAGAACCCGATCTTTTTTCGTCACCGATTTCAAAGCCGGTAGCGATTACAGTCATTCTAAGTTCTTCACCCATCGACGAGTCGGTCACAGTACCCATGATAATTTCGGCGTCATCACCGGCTTCAGCCTGAATGATGCTGGTCGCCATCGTGACTTCTCTCATTCCAAGTGATGTGTCAGCTGAAATATTGACAAGAACATTTCTGGCTCCACGAATGCTAACACCATCAAGCAATGGTGAGCTGATTGCAGCACGCGCAGCAATTTCAGCACGATCACTTCCAGAAGCTGAAGCTGATCCCATAATGGCAGCACCTCCATCCTGCATGGTTGTTCTGACATCAGCAAAGTCGAGATTGATCAGACCCGGTAATAAAATCAGATCTGAAATTCCTTTAGTTGCATTAAAAAGTACTTCATTGGCAACTTCAAAAGCCTGGACCAGACTCGTATCTTCATCACAGACTTCAAGTAGTTTTTCATTAGGAATGACGATTACTGTATCGCAATTCTTTTTCAACTCGTTGATCCCGTCAAAAGCGAAACGCTGACGTGGACGTCCCTCACACATAAATGGTGTTGTGACAATACCAACGGTCAAAATTCCTTTTCTTTTTGCGATTCCCGCTACAACTGGCGCGCCACCTGTACCGGTTCCGCCACCCATTCCCGCAGTCACAAAAATCATATCTGCGCCTTCGATGGCTTCTTCAATCTCATGGCGGTTCTCTTCAACAGCTTCACGACCGATTTCCGGGCGTGCTCCTGCTCCGAGTCCGGCAGTGAGAGATTTTCCAACCTGGATACAATGATCCGATGGATTAATTTTTAATGCTTGCGCATCTGTATTGATCACAATGTACTCAACATTATTGAGTCCTTTTTTGATCATATTTGCAACGGCATTTCCGCCGCCGCCACCTACACCAATGACCTTAATCCGGGCATTGTCATGGCTCATTTCATCATATTGAAATCGAGTATGTATTCTATCGTTTGGCATGATTTCTCCTGTTTATCTTGATTGCTTTGATTGCGTTATGTATTGTTAAAATTCTTTGAACCAGGCTTTCATTCTGCTGGCGATCTTATCCATCATTTCTTCAGTTTTTGGAGATTTGTTGGATCCTGCAGGCACATTTCCCTGATTGGTATCTGTTTTGAGGGCATGAATCACTAATCCTACACCGGTAGAGTAAATCGGACTCTTCACTTCATTAACAAGCCCATCAGTCAATCCGGATGGGAGTCCTATCTTAGCATCCATTCCCAAAATTTCATTGGCAAGTTGTGGTACACCTTTAAGTAAAGATCCACCTCCGGTAATAACCACACCTGCGCTCAACTGTGCTGCATAACCACTTCGTTTGATTTCAATGGCTACGATTTCCAAAATCTCTTCCATTCGGGCCTGAATGATCTTGGACAACACACTTTTCTTAATTTCTTTCGGCGGGCGACCAGCAATACCCGGAATTGTCAGGATGCTGTCTTCATGAATCATATCAGAAAATGCAATTCCATGTTCTCTTTTCAGTTTTTCAGCCTGATCTTCGAGTACAGAAAGTCCAATTCTGATATCATCGGTAACTTTTTGTCCGGCGATAGCAACAACTGCTGTATGTCTGATCGTGTTATCCTGGAAAATGGCTACATCCGTAGTCCCACCTCCAATATCAACCAGAACGACACCCGCCTCGCGTTCCTCCTCATCCAGTACCGCATACGATGATGCAAGTGGTTCCAATATGAGATCGGCAACTTCATAACCGGCACGTTCAACGCATCGGTACATGTTTTTAACCGCCGAAACGAGTCCGGTAATAATATGAACCTCAGCTTCCATGCGCATACCACTCATTCCAACCGGATCACTAATCCCGTCTTGTCCGTCGACAATGAATTCCTGTGGAATTACATGGATGATTTTATAATCGGATGGCAAAGCGATATTCTGACAATCCAGAATCAGGCGTTTCACATCTTCTTTTTTAATTTCATTATCGCGGTTATTGATCGTGATGACACCTTTACTTCGCAAACTACGGATGTGATCGCCGGCAATACCTACATTCACAGACCGAACCTGAATGCCTGATGCCAGTTCCGCTTGTTGAACCGCAGATTTTATGGCGTTAACCGTTTTTTCAATGTTAACGACAACACCTCTGTTAAGACCATCACTGGGAGCTTTTCCAATACCCAGGATGTTCACATTTTTATTTTCTGTTATGGAAGCCACTACGGCACAAACCTTTGTGGTTCCTATATCCAGTCCTACAATTATTCTCTCACTCATGGTCGTTCTCATTAGGTGTTTTAGATGCTAACATATTTATGATTCTCTTGTCACGATTTGGCCATTGTACCTCAAATCGACAGTACTAAATTCTGATGGCCCCCGAACTCCAATAACTTGTGTGTAAAACAAATTCCAGTTCCGTATTCCTTCAGCCAGATTGATCGATCCGAAAACAATTCGAATTCCATTTTCGGTACTCAATGCAACAATACCTTCGTCCTTAGTCCAGGCTATTTCAGAAAGGGTAGATGCTGCAACAACATCGTTTTTGGCTATAATCAGGAAGTTTCTGATTTCCTGGAAAGCATCAGATTTCAAGGTGTCAACTGCGCTGGATACTGATAATCCATAAACCAACGGTACATCCACAGATTTACCCGCAATTACCGGTAATAGGATTCCATCTGCATCGAAATACTGATGCCTGCTGCCATTTATCAATAAACCAATAGGTTCACGTTCTATTACTTTGATTTCCATTTTTCCGGACGGACGCTTTCTTAACATCGCTTCCTTGATGTACGGGAGGGTTTCGATGCGTTCAATCGTAGCAATAAAGGAAATGCTGTCCGGTGAAATGTTAATCGGAATTGCAGCCTTTGTAACGATGGTTGCATGATCAGTGAAATAATTCCCCGAAACTTCTATACTTTTTACATAAGCCATCCTATTGTAATAGGACCCCAGGGCGATACCACCTGCAATTGCCACAATCAGGACCACCAAAAACAATTTTCCGCCTGAACGTGCTTTCTTCTCTGGCGAACCACTTGTTTTTGGAACGTTATTTTCACCGGATTTTCCCATTTTCCCGGGATCAGATGTATTATTAAATAGTGTCATTTTGAATCTCCATCCGACTTTTTAGACTTAAGGGCAGTGAATTCTTCACCATATTTATAAATGTCGCCGGCTCCCATAGTAATGACGATGTCACCCGGCTGGACGATCTCAACCAATTTGTTTGTTAAAGCATTTTTGTTCTCAACATAATGGACCATCTTATGTCCGAATGCGGATGCATCTTTTGCAATCAGATTGCCGTCTATACCTTCAATCGGTTTTTCACGCGATGGATAAACATCGGTTACGACCAATACGTCGGCATCGAAAAACGACATACCAAATTCTTCGTGTAATTGTTGGGTTCTGGAATACAAGTGAGGTTGAAAAACCGCTACAATACGTCGTTCAGGCCATCCTTTTCTGGCGGCTTGCAATGTTGCTTTCACCTCTGTTGGATGGTGTGCATAATCATNNATCTCCTGAAAACCCCCGAAAAACGTGCAATTCCGGTCTGGATCTGATCAAATGACATACCCAGCTCAAGTCCAACGCCAATTGCTGCCAATGCATTTCTGACATTGTGTTCCCCCGGAGCATTCAACGAAACGGTACCAAGAATTTCATCACCGAAGGTAACCGTGAACTCGGAGTTCATCGCTGAACTAATAATTTTTGTAGCCCTTAACATCGCCTGTGGAGTGAATCCATAGGTAATAATTCGTTTTTTAATGCGAGGGATAACACTTCTTACATTCGAATCATCAAGGCAGACAATAGCAGCACCATAAAATGGAATTTTGTTGGCGAACTCAACGAAGGCGTTTTTGATATCTTCTTCATCGGTATAAATATCGAGGTGCTCGATGTCGATATTAGTAATGACAGTGATAGAAGGTGATAATTTCAGAAATGTCCTGTCATATTCATCCGCTTCAACGATGAAGATGTCACCTGTCCCGACCACCGCGTTTGTTTTGTCAAAACTGTGAACCCTGCCGCCTACCACGATCGTCGGATCAAACTCACCGGACTGCACAATTAGTCCCGTCATGGTTGTAGTAGTGGTTTTTCCATGCGTTCCTGCAATCGCGATACCATATTTCATGCGCATCAGCTCAGAAAGCATCTCCGAACGCTTAATAACCGGGATTTTTTTNNCCTTCGATATTTTCAGCACGATGTCCCTGGTAGATTGTAGCCCCGAGTTTATCCAACCGTTCTGTCGTTTCACTCAGTGCGCCATCTGAGCCCGAGACTTTGAATCCACGTAACAAGAGGATTTCAGCCATGCCGCTCATACCAATCCCGCCGATCCCC
>DLXM01000248.1 GCA_003448835.1 Bacteroidota bacterium
GATGTTGACTTCTTGTCCTACTAGTTCATCGGATTCTGCGATTGCTAAAAATCCTGCGACCGTGTCTTTTACGAACAGTAAATCACGAGTTGGAATCAAGTCACCCAATTTGATTTCATTTTTACCACTTAACAGCTGTGTGATTATCGTGGGGATCACCGCTCTTGCAGATTGCCTCGGTCCGTATGTATTAAAAGGGCGAGCGATAGTTACCGGAAGATTAAAGCTCCGATAAAAGGACTCTGCGATATGATCAGCACCAATTTTAGTTGCGGAATATGGCGATTGCCCCTGTTTTGGATGAAGTTCAGTAATTGGGACAAATTGTGCGGTTCCATAGACCTCAGAGGTTGAAGTCACGATGACTCGTTTGGTTCCCAGGTCTTTAGCTGCCTGCAGAACATTTAGAGTACCTTTGATATTGGTATCGACGTAGCTGTCGGGAGAATGATAACTAAAAGGAATTGCAATTAATGCGGCCAGGTGATAAACAATATCAATCCCATCCATTGCAGTTCGCACCCCATTAGGATCACGAATATCACCGGTAAATACATCCAGTTTTGATTTTAGATCCGCTGGAAAAGAATCAATCCATCCCCAACTATTAAACGAATTGTAGTAACAAAAAGCACGGACGTCATGTCCTTGTAGAACTAAAGCTTCCGTTAAATGACTTCCAATAAATCCGTCGGCACCGGTTACAAGGACTTTCATTTAATCATCTTTGTTTCGAATAGTATGAATAACGTTTCTGAACGGCTGTTTAAGTAATAAAAATGTCACAGCAAAAACAAAACCTACAAACACATACCCAATTATAAATGATATTCTATTAGGTCTGGATTTTGAGGTTGGATAAAGTGGCTCTTGTAATACATTTATTACTGGCGTTTCAGTTTGCAATTTAATTCGAGCTTGTTCTAATTGTTCAGAGAGGCTACTAAAAACACTGAATGCAAGATTGTATTCGTTTTGTAAGTTTTGTTCATTTGAACGTGCTGATGCAGTCAAATTACCTTGATTTTGATCCCGAAAAGTTGCCAACTTACTTTGTTCTTCCTCAAATTTCAATTTAGCTTCTTCATGCCTTTTCTCAATAAAATTAAGATTTTGACGTGATTTTTCTGTACGGTAAGTAGTAAGATATTCACTTAATCTTTCGGTAACAAAAACCGTAATTTGAGCAGAAATCTCCGGAGATTGTGTAGTTACAGAAATAGTAAGAATTCCATTTTGTAGATCTCTGTCATTTGAAATAGATTGTCTAAGTCCACTTATTGCACTGAGTTCATTTGGAATAATACGTTTATACGGTTCATTACTCCAATCGGGTAAATCTGTCGGTTCTGACTTAGGTCGAAACCAACCAATAATCTGAAAAGGTAAACCAACAGTATATTTAGTTATTTGATTCGATTTGTAATATTCATTATAGTATTCTTGTATAGTAATACTATCATTGATAGATGCATAAAAGACATTTCTTGTTATGATCTCATGTAAAAAATCAATACTTGTCAAAATTTCTGGATAAATCTGAACAGGTAATACATCTGTTCCAACACTATTTGAAGCACCCCCTAAACCAAATTGAGCTGCCAAACCCCCTAAGCGACCCAAATTTGATGTTTGCCCTTGTGTTTCGGGTAATAATTTAACACTCGATGCATATTCATTGGGAGTCATAAAGGCAATAATCACACCTATTAAAAAGAATAGTCCAACAATTTTAAACAATGTATATCTATTATCATATATTTGTTTTAAAAGTTCGATTGAATCAATTTGTATGTCAGCTTTGTTACTGTCCTGATATACATCAACTGATTGAACAGAATTACTTCTAATTTCCCTGTCTAATTTGATTTGATCTTTTTCGAAATTAGTCATTTTATTTAATTTGAAGCCTGTTTTATAAAAACATCATCTACTTAAGCGATCTATTGCAGTCATAATTGTTGCTGTCATGCTAACTACCATAGATGATAGTGATACAATCTCTTGCGGTGATAGTCTATTACTTTCGCCTTTAAATGGGACCACAATTTCTGCACCGGGTTCAATATCGGGTCTGTCTACTGTCATCCATAAAAATCTGCGACTACGATCTACGTCTCCATTGGCATAGACTACAAAGGATCGTTTTTTGAGTGCCTGTTCACTTAATCCTCCTGCTCGATTTATATAATAACTGTAATTTGCACCCGGAACATACCGTACTTCAACTTCCTGCATAACTGCACCAGTGACTCTTACAGTTTGAGCCAGTTTGGGGATGCGAATTACATCGCCTTCTCGTACATAGAGATTTTCCCTGGAGTTTGTATTTCGTAATGCCGTTTCTAGGTCTATTCCAATACGCGTGGTTGCATCACGTTTGAGCGAATCTACTTGAACTGAATCGGAATTCACCGAGTCATTTATAAAATTGTAATCAACATTCGCTCGATCAATAGCACTTTGTTGACGAGTGATCCTGGAACCTCGAACATAAGCTTCATTCGTCAAACCTCCTGCACGGGCTACAATATCACTCAAACGTTCGTTACGACTAATGATAGCATATGTGCCGGGATATCTTACTTCGCCCTCAACGGTTATATATTGTTGTACCTGGAAATCTGGTCGGCGGTGGATAAATACAAAATCGTACGGTTGTAATACGAAATTCATTATATCCGATGATTCGGATAGTAAACTATCGATTCCAAGCGTTATCGTTTCTACAATTTTGCCGGTCGTGCTGAAATCTTCGCTTCTACGAGATATTTCTATTCGTGACAACTCCGCTGAATCTCGGAAACCATTGGCTTTAAGGACCAAATCCTGTAATGTCATGTTTTCCAACCAAACAAATACTCCGCCATCACGCACAGACCCCGCAATTTCAACAACAGCTTCATCACGGAGATCCCGAACACCACGTATGATTATTTCATCTTCTCGCTGTAGAAGAATATCATGTTGATATGGATTTGAAAGTACATCAGAAACATTAAAAGATAATTGCTCAAAACTAAGATCTGGTTTTACTCGATTAATTAGTCCCCGTGTCATGAAAGCATCCGGACGTAATCCATCGGCTTCTGCAATTAATTGACTGAGGGTCATCCCATCTTTGAGTTCAAAATCACCGGGACGCCAGACTGCACCTGAAATTATGACGCGATTTTCGTACCGATCCAGTATTTCAGGAATTCGAATTTCATCCCCATTCATCAGGACAAAATCACTATATAATTCACTCGGTAACGTAACAATACGCCGTTGTGTATCTGTCTGGCGATGAATCTGAGCTTGTTTTTTGTAGGCTTTGCTGGTAAATCCACCTGACATATTTACTAAATCTTGATACGTATTAGATCTGTTTAGCTCGTAAATCGCGGGGCGAAGGACTTCACCCTCAATACTAACTCTGGATTCATACGGTAATACCTGAATTACATCCTGATCTCTTAGTCGAATATTATCAGTCTGATCTCCGTTCAATAAAAAATCGTAGAGATCCAGTTCAGTTACAATTTCATTACCTCGAATGACTCGTATCTTACGAAAACTCCCAATGCTGTTAGGTCCACCGGAAGAGTACAAGGCATTAAACACAGTTGAAAGTGAGGAAATTGAATAGGTTCCTGGCCCTCGAACTTCTCCGGTAACTGTTACTGATATGGTTCGAACACGACCTAAAGAAACTTCTGCAAAGGTGGTAGGTTGTCCATTGCTGGGTCTAAGGCCACCATAAAGCTGGGATAATTGTCCCATTAGTCGCTCAGTTGCAGCCTCTATGGTCAATCCATTCACATAAACCGGACCACGATTTTGTAAATTTACGGTGCCTTCCGGACTAACCGTTAGATTCAATTGATCAGTTCGGTCACCCCATATAGTAATGATGAGTTGATCACCGGCACCTAATTGATAATTTACCGGAGTTGGTATGTTTAGCGACGGCGTTAAATTCAATCCACGATTTTGAAATAATTCAGCTCCAAAAACCTTAGTTAATCGAGTAGAGTCTGCTTTGGTTTCTTGCGTAGTAGTAGTATCTGATTCTATTTGTTGTTCAAGCCGTCCGAGATCTTGCGCTTCATTGACTTTAACTTCGTCTTGTAAACTTGCAATACGATTGCGAATTTCCTGAGCTTCTGCTGCCGGAAGTCCACGGGTCATTGCCAGTTGAAATGCCTGTTCAACACTTATTCCTTCTGCCTGTGCTCTACTTAGAAAAGATTTTAATTGTTCATCTGAAATATCTGCTGAACGAACATTAGATAAATTATTGGCATTTAGATTGGCTTGCGCGGACAAATCGGTCGAGAATCCGATAATTAGAAGTGATATCGAAAATACAATTTTTAGTAGTAATCTGTTAGACAGTCTGTGTTGCATGTGTTCGGGATAAAGTGCAGTCAAATTACGATTCTATGTTTGTTATATAGTGTCTCAATATACAAAATTGTTCCTTTTAAATGGATTATCAAAAATTGTAAATCGATTTTTCGCAGCTTCGCCAATGTCAGTCCCATACAAGCATTTTTTGCGCTCTGCTTGGACTGTCATCTGGCTCTTTTGAATAATTTGTTAAGATAGGGGCATGAGATGTAAATGTGAAGATATATTTATGCGAATTTTGGGTTAATTTGTGCGATTTTCAGATCGAATTTGGATTTAAATATCATTAATTATCATAGACTTATACTACGATTTTAACCGATTTTTAATCCGATTTAGTAAACTCAACATGCCAGATGATTTTGGATATCTCTGGAATCGATGATATGTCCAATAATGTCGTACATAAAGCCTTAAAGCATTAATTTTAGATACGGTTGGATCTATACCACTTAATCTCATTTTATGCTTTGACCATGCTGCATCTGATGTCCGCACCTCAGCTAATTCCCACCTATTGATAACTTGTTTTAAAATATCTTGGGTTAATGAATTGGTTTTAGACACCCTTTGTTTTTTTAAATCTATCGATTTAGTAGCAGCCAGGTTTTGTAATTCCTGATTGATTTTTGTGTCGTCCTGTATGAATTGTTCGGCTTCAGCTTCTATTTTTGAACCAATAATCTGGTCCTTTGAAACAAATTCCAACATAGAAAAGCCCAATAAGACTGCTCGATTTATTTTGAAATGGTGCGACTTTTCCATGGTTTCATCCATATCGATTATGGAACCAAACTCACGTTGAAATGCCCATAAATCAGCAATAAATTTTAATTTGCTCCATCTTTCAACGCCTNNCTGATGAATCATCATCATCCAGAACAGATTTTCATTAGATGGGAGTGTGATTTGTTGACCGTAGAAATCAACTATTTGTGTATTCTCAAATAATTGTCCGGCGCTGAATTGAATACAGTTATAGGGTTTACACAACTCCCAATGAAGATCAATATGTACACCTTGCTTCGATAATGATATTTCGTTGAAATGATCATCTTTTAGAAGTAAATCCAACAATCCCGCTTCGTGTTCTGCCGGAAAATACTTTGATCCCAATCGCAGTTGATATCCTTTATGTTGTAATAGACGGATTACGTGTCGAACATGCTGCTTTTGACACAAGATGTCAATGTCGTTGACTTCTCTAATCTGTTGATTTTGATAAATCGTATTGATGAAAAGACTCCCTTTCATCGGCAGACACGGAATCTGATGATCTGACAACAATTTCAGGATGTCCTGCGTGACTTTGATATTCTTTAAATTTTTCTGGACCTGATTTTGGTGCGCTTTTTCAAGTTCAATTCTGAGTTCAGATTCTAAGATGTGATAGGTCCGGTCAAAATTCAGAAGCATCGGTTTGATCCGATTATAGTTGACTAATTTTCTAAGTTTGACAGTATCGTGATTTTTAAGGATCTCTAAATCTACTTCAAGGTCTGCATCCGGATTAAATGTATAGCGAATCGACTCGAGTAATATATGTAGTTCCACTGAAATCGGGATTCCATGACACTTGATTTGCATGTTTAGGTTTTTATTCATTTTTTAAAGCGAGTAAAAGGAACTGCATCCCAAAAACAGGTACTTCAGATACACCTGATTGGGCTACTCGTTGAAAAATAATGTTTTCTTATGTCGTATGTTGTCAAAAATTCCGGCGAGACACCGAAATCAAGTCTTACGGACACCAAAACCCAACCAAAGAATTCGTCAAATACCACTAAACGAAAATGGATTCGACCTGAACTCGCTACAATGGAAATTTTCAACGGACCCAATCCAGATCCGTCTGAATTTGCCAGCTTTTCGGGTCCAACGTCGTGATATATACACCCGAAGTCATTTTCGGGATGCTCGTTGGCGTTTCCATTTCCAAATCAATATAAAAACCCGAACATCCAAAGTGGAATTCTATTCGCGGAACCATATTCGATACCGTCCAAGGCAAACCAGACCGTTTTACCTGATTTGGGTACCTCTGTTGATGTGCTTTTACCCCTCCCGCCTATTTCACAAAACCACGTTTCGTCTACCAAGAAATCAACCGTTTCCGGATAAGTTAACGTATGTTTCCGCGATAATTGGTTAGCAAAAAAAGTTTCTCTCACCGTTCCAATATTTGCTGTTTCCCGATTAAAAGTAAATGCCAGATTTGGATTCTCAAGAAAAATTTTGTCTGGTTTTTGTAGTCGACTGATACCTTTGGCCTGTTTGTACATATTTCGAATAATTCCGGCTTCCTGCAGGTAGGACAAATACGACAATAAAGTGATCCGGTTGATGCCTATCCGTTCGCTTAACTTCGAAATATTCGGTACGAATGGAGCCGATTCTGCAATCACTAATAGTAATTGTTTGATTTTAGAGGTATATGCCATATCCATGCCACGTAAAAGTGGTAGTTCGATCTCAAGAATCATGTTCACGACTTCCTCCACTCGCGA
>DLXM01000159.1 GCA_003448835.1 Bacteroidota bacterium
TTTGCTCATGTTGTAATAGACCTCTATCAGGCCATTCCAATTGCCGGTTTTTTGAAAGCACTTTTCAGCTTTTTCAGTCCATTCGTGCAGAGGGATGGGATTGAACGATGACTGTGTATGGTATTCATACAGGACCATATTCTGGTAAATCAATCCCAGATAGCCAGAATCGGGGTTTTGTTCAAAATAGGACAGTGCATCCTTAAGAAAGCGATACGCATCATCATATTTATTTTGCCAAATGTATGTCAATCCTATATTGATTTTTGACTGGGCAATCCCGGTTTGATTGGCCTGCATCGTTTCGATATCCAGTGACTTAAGATAGAAATTCAGGGCATTGCCATACTCAGACAAGATATCATGATTTATGCCACTGTTGTTATAAAGCTTTGNNGCCTCTGTAATAATAAATAAGGCCTTGGTTGTATAAAGCCACGGCAAGCAAGGAATCGTTTCCTGAATATATGGCATGTTCAACAGCCCTGTCGGCTTCTATAAGAGTTTGATTGTCAACATTTGGAATATCACTTCGGGAATTGGATATATAGTATGAAACGGAATCGATTTCTTTTGCAAAGCCACTGGTGCAAAATAATAGCAAGAAAATGGATAATATTTTGAACTTTGAGTTTGGCATATCTGATGGTGGTCAGGTTTAAATTAAACTACTTTTACGGAAGTATCGTTAGCAAAATGGCTATGCGCTTGATTAATAAAATCCCGTGGCTTCAGGCGTAGATTTGAAAAGGACTTTTTATCAAATAAACAAGGGCTGATAATTTTTACCAGCCCTTCCTGTTCTGCCAATGAATTTTCTTTCATTTCAGTCCAGGTCACAATTCACACCTTGCCAAACAAAATCGAACAATCGGTTATGTCAATGATTGATAGGTACATTGCAATTATTACTCTATTCGTCACTATATTTAACCTTGAATTCGTGAATAAAATCATTCAGGTTGTCATTGGGTCCCAAACCCAATTTCTTTTTTAACCTGAATTTTGAGGTCCTGATACTTTCTGGCTGGACATTGAACATGTCGGCCAATTGTTCTGTACGGATATTCATGGCAATGCAGCTTGCCAGTGTATGCTCCATTTGGGATAGTCCCGGGAAATGCCTTGAGAGGTTACTGGTAAAGTGGGGGTAAGTTTTGGAGAACAACAACTGGAAATCGGTCCATTTGCTTGAAAAGAGATTTTTGTTGCTGATCCTGAACTTGATGGACTCAAGAAATTGTCGCTCCTTATTGGTGAGTTCCCTGCGTTTCGATTCATCCTTGATCATTTTTTGCAAGGATTGTATTTTATTGTTTACCTCAATCACTTTCATTATTTCCCTGGTAATTTCATATTCCTTGTCGATAAGCTGGGCTCCCAGGTCAAGATTGGTCATGTTCAAATTGTTGAGTTCCGCTTTTTGTTGCCTGACCTGCAACTGAAGCTCACAGTTTTTTGTCTTCAGGTCAGATTCAACCTCCTCGACCTTCTTGAGCAGATATTTCTGAAAATTGTTTTTTCTTTCCAACCTTGTCCTGACCGCATTCATGAGTTCATCATGGGTGAACGGTTTGGTAATATAATCCTCGGCACCCAATTCCATGGCCTGTCGGAAGTTCTTCCGATCGGACAGGGCAGTAATGAAAACGAAAGGAACTTCGTTTCTTGCGTCTTCATGGTTGAAATGATGTAGAACCCCGAATCCATCCATTTCGGGCAGCATGATGTCGCATAAAATGAGTCCGGGTTTGTGTTGATTGATCATTTCGATTCCTTTGGTTCCATTTTCGGCACCCATTGCGGGAAACCCATGGTAGGAAAGAATGTCGACAATGGAGTTCCGGATGTCGTCTTCATCCTCAATGACCAGTATGGGGGTATCAGTTAGGTGTTTCATTTTTCATGGATCAGATTATTGGGAGAGTAATTAAAATTCAATCAAAAATGATTAATAGATAATAGGATTAAAGGTGTATTTGTTGTCTAACAAATTAAATGTTAGTCAGTTAATTAAAACTTTACGATACAAAATTAAAATTTTAGTCTTTAAATTCATCATCTTACTTTCAATAACGGTGTATGTCAATGAAATGTCTATGGCTTTTTATTTTCGCAGAATTAATTTTTAAAAGTATAAAATTGAAATTTTGGTTTAAAATGGAATAAGCCAAAAGCATTCGAGTATTGTAATTGCTTCATTAACTGTAGCATAATGATTTTATGAGTCAGTTACTCCATATTTCAGGGAAATTTAATCAATTAATGATTAGCCTAATGGTATGGCCAGTTTGTAACGTTGACTTTTCATTTACGTATCGAAAGGAATATGCATAGACAAAACATTGTCAGTTTGTTAATTCTATGAAAATATTTCCTAATCTTGTATTGGAATATATATTAATTGAGAGAATTTCTAAACTAAGATTAAAAATCCATGTGATTCATGCGATTCGTACAGGTCGAATTAATGCATTTGAGAGCCACTGGTAATATTGAGTTCAAAAAGACATTGTTATTTCGGGTTCGATTACATGATCGTGATTTTATGCTATGGAGAATAGTTTATTTAATTGGGAATGTCGTTGCGATAAATAATTATACCACATGATTGATTTTGTTTTGAGATTATTAATTATTCCCAACTACTTGCTGGTTATTAGGTTATTCTAGATCTGCTACGTCGGATACGTTGCCATGATCACAGGTTATTGCTATCGTTGAATTTTTGCATCATCATAAATAAGTGAGAAATCTTGGATTTTCAAGAATTACATCAATCCATAAATTCGATTATTTCGAATCTATATCTAAGTTTNNTTATAACAAACCAATACTTCTTTTAATAGTATGACAGTTACCATAAAATGCAATCCGGAAGAATTGCATATCCCGGCCATCATTTTCCGAAATGAAGATCACACAATAGTATTTATCAATGCTGATGCCAGTGCACTTTATGGTTTCAGTACTGATGAATTTCTTCATTTAAATGTGACTCAGCTCTATTTCAATCCTGATCAATCTCAAGTTATTGAAGATATTCTATATCCTGCAACACAATCCCAACACAGAAAAGGAAATCTCCATAGAACAAAATCCGGGAATGTAATTGCTGTTCAAATTATTGGGATGCCAATCGAGTTTGATTACGAAGATTGTACCATGTTGATCATTGATCCTCTGGATTCTAATATCAATGGAAATGGTCCGGTTCCTTCATCCAGCCCGATGCATAAATCCATGGTGGATCAGGATAAAGTGAAAATGGAATCACTTTTTACCGACTATAGATTTCTGTTGAATTCGTCGCCTGACTTGATTTTCAGAATATCAAAAGACGGGACTTACATGGAAATTTTCCCTGAAAACAGTCCGAAACTGGCAGTTCCTGCAGACCAGGTAATCGGCAGGAACATCCGGGAAATCTTGCCTCCGGATGTAGCAGACATTGCCATGTGTTCGATATTGGAATGTTTTGATACCAATTACGAATCGCGATGTGAATACGGTTTGGCGTTACCTGACGGCATCCACTATTTTGAAAGCCGGAATAAGCCAGTCAATGAACATGAAGCGCTATCCATTATAAGGGATATCACTGAACAAAGATTGGCTGAACATGAAAGAATGATTTATCACAAAAGGCTTCAGCTGGCGCAGGAAATGGCCTTGCTGGGCTATTGGGATTACCGGCATAATGACGGATTCCTTGTTTTGTCGGATTATTTGCAAAATGCACTTAGCCTTGAAAAGGATGGTGAAACTCTGACCGTGAAGCAATTTATTGGTCTGGCAGATACTGAATTTGTCGGGAAACTTGAAAACGCGTTCCAGGATCATTTTACGAATCAGGCGCCTTTGCGAATGGAGTTTAAATTGCAAACAGCCAAGGGGAAGGAGAAGTGGTTTTATATCAGTGCTATCACAAGTTTTAATGATGCAGGCAAGCCAACCTTGACTACGGGGATTTTGCAGGATATCAGCGAAAGGATGGACATGAAGTTCCAGTTTGAGAACCAGGGCTCCCTGTTATCTTCCTTGCTTGACTCCATTCCTGACCTATTGTTTGTCAAAAATCCTGAAGNNGTTAATGCCAAATTTAAGGAGTTGGTTGCATTAGATGATTTAAAAATTATTGGGAATTCAGATTTTGAATTATTTGAGCAAGACAATGCAAAACAGTTTGTAGAAAACGACAATAAGGTTCTGGAATCGGGACAGTCTTTGATTATTCAAGAGATTGTCAAGAATGCATCAGGCGAAAATTTGGTGTTTGAATCACTAAAAGCTCCAATATTTGGCAATAAGGATGAAATATTGGGAACCATTGGCTTTAGCAGAAATATCAATTCCCGGATTGAGCTTGAAAATAAGCTGAGAGAACAAACCGAGGCACTGACTGCAGTAACCGAAAACGTGCCAGGTATCCTTGTGCAGGCAAAATATATTTCTGGTGCCGGTCTTTCCATTTTATATGTAAGCAAGGGTTTTAGGTACCTGTTCCCAATTGAAGAGGATGAAATTTACCGCAATGTCGATAAGNNCAATTCATTGACCCGGATGATCGTTTCAGGCTCTTGCAGGCAGTTCAGGAGCATTCGGCTTTGATGCAAAATCTGAACATGGAGTTAAGGGTTCAGGATGAAAGGCAAAATCATCGCTATGTAAATGTTCATGCCAAACCCATCTTACTTGAGCCTGGACAATATATGTGGCACGGTTACCTGACCGACATCACCGAGAAGAAAAGGATGGAAGAGGAACTGCAAGAGAAGGATTTTGTGTTGGGTAATTTGCTGAATACCATGGAGGATGTGGTTTATATTGCCGATGCAAAGACTTTCCAGGTTGTAAGTGTTTCCCCATCTGCCGAGACAGTATATGGAATTCCGTTACAGCATTTTTATGATGATCCCCTGGTATTCCAGAAAATGGTCCATCCTGATGACAGGCCCATGGTCAAGAATGCCATTTTCGAATTGGAAAAGACTGGGAAGATCGTATACCAGTATCGGGTTATCGGTCCGGATGGCTCTGTCAAATGGCTTTTGGACAAGGTTTGGCTTTCTGAAGGTTTGCCCGGGAGAGGGAAATTGATACAGGGCCTTGTTGTCGACATCACCAAAATCAAAAATCTGGAAAATGAAATCGCGCACCATGCCGAGTTTCTTCAATTGCTACTCGATTTGGCCAGTAGTTTCATCAATATTCCGGTCAAGTATGTCGATCAGGCCATCATGGCCACGCTTGAAAGGGTAGGGGCGTTTGTCGCGGCCGATCGTTCCTATATTTTTTCCTATGATTTCAAAAACAACGAATGCAGTAATACCTATGAATGGTGTTCAGATGGAATTTCGCCGGAAATCGATAACCTGCAGAATGTGCCGCTCGATGCGATCCCCCATTGGGTCGATACCCATATGAAGGGTGAAGCAATGATCATTGAGGATGTGTTTGCGTTATCCCCAGACGATGGGGTCCGGCAAATCCTTGAGCCGCAAGGCGTAAAGTCGATCATAACGCTTCCTGTTTTTGACCGGGGTGCATTGACTGGTTTTATCGGGTTTGATTCGGTCAAACATTACAAATTATACACTGAGCGCGAAATACAATTGCTTCAATTCCTTTCTGAGATCTTTATCAATGCCCAGAACCGGAAAATGTTTGAAAACAACCTGATTGAAAGCCGCAAGCGTTTCCAAAGCATTTATAATAATGCTTCACTTGGACTTTACCGAATTGATATGAAGGGTACTATTTTGATAGTTAATCCGGCGTTGGCAGAAATTTTGGGATATGATAATCCCGGAGAACTGGAGGGAAGGCACGTTGCAGAGATGAATATTGTTGATCAAAGTGTCTTGGCTGTTATACAGCAAAAATTGTCAAAAAATGATCTCTTGGCAGGTTACGAGGGATTTTGGCGTAATAAGAATGGTGAGCCCATATACATCAGGGAAAGCGTCAGGGTGACCAGGGATGAAAATGGGAATCCCGCCTATTATGACGGAGCTGCGGAAGACATAACCCTGCGGAAAAAGGCTGAGAATGCCTTGGTTGAAAGTGAGGCGAAATTCAGGCAACTGGCAGAGAACATTTCTGATATGATCTGGTTAAGGGATTTAATAAACGATGAAGTTATTTATTATAATCCATCGCTGGCCAGGTTTTTTGGACGTCCACAAGAAAGCGATAATTGCAGGATCACATGTTTTCTGGATCAGTGCTTAGAGGAAGATAGAGATAGGCTTAGTGAATACCTGACCTGTGAAGTGACCCATGAAAAACATGGGGATTTCGTTCTTTTGGATGTGAACAATGATCCAAAGTGGTTCAGGATAGATGTGTATCCTGTAAAAGATATTACCGGAGAGGTTGTCAGGCAGGTTGGAATAGCAACTGATATTACTTCAATGATTGAAGCACAGGAAGCTTTGAGAAGATCGCTTGAAATGGAGAAAAAGGTGGGTGAATTAAAGACCCGGTTTGTTTCAATGGCCAGTCACGAATTTAAGACCCCGCTGGCTTCCATCATGATGGCTTCAGAGACCATACAGAACTTCAGGTCGCGATTTACTGACCAGGATTACGATAAATATCTGGAAAGAATCAAGAGAAATACAACCCATCTCAGCTCTATGATCAATAATGTGCTGAACCTTTCCAAAATGGAGTCGGGGAATATGCAGATTACCCCAGAAAGAATCGCAATCAATGAGTTTATTGGGAAATGGTTTTCAGGATACCAGTCAAATCATCCGATCAATCACGATATAATTCTTGAATTGACGGAAAATGAGGTCTATATCAATGTTGACCGGCAACATCTTGTGCATGTCATGGATAACCTGTTTTCAAATGGCATGAAGTATTCGCCAAAAAACTCTAAAATAGAAATCGGTACCACGATAAACTCCGGAAATTTAGCAATTCTTGTCAGGGACCATGGGATTGGAATACCTGAAAAGGACAGAAGCACGATGTTCAGTCCATTTTTCAGGGCCTCCAATTCAGCATCGGTGCATGGAACGGGACTGGGTTTGTCGTTGGTAAAGCAAATGGTGGAACAGAATGGTGGACGAATCTGGTTTGATAGTGTTGAAGGTGAAGGTACCGTCTTTTATGTGGAATTTCCCATAACCAATCCTGAATAAACCTTAGCTTTGCGTGAACCCATATATATAAGGTATGCGCCAGCTGATTATACCATTCCATTCGTCGGATTATGCAGACGATGGAATGCAGAAAGCTTCCGGAAAGTTTATCATGGAGATGCTCAGGGAGTGGGAAACGACTTTCCATCACCAGTTTTTTCCGGTATATGCCAATGTGCTCGAAGGCCATCCGCTGGCCATGGCCCGCCTGTCGCGGTACTTTGACGGGGGGAAGAATGAAGGGTTCGACTTCGGCATGGACCTGATCGACGGGGAAATCGACATTGATGCCAACATGGAAATGGACGACCACTCGGAGAGTACCATGGTCTATGCCATCGGGTCGCAAATCCATGACGATGAGGATGAACCCCTGTTGCTGGTCAAGAATGAAGCCCTGAAGGATGACATCCTTGTACTCAGGTACGAAGACGACAATGGCGAAAACGGTGATGAAGTACCCGTTCCCGAAAATGTTGGTGAAAGCATACGGCATTCATAAAAGATTTTCCAGAGCATCCGCTTTGATAAAAAAAAACTTTTATATTTGCAGCCTCAAATGGGGGATTAGCTCATCCCGATAACTATCGTGGAGGCTAGAGCGTTTGAGAATATAATGGGGGATTAGCTCATCCCGATAACTATCGTGGAGGCTAGAGCGTTNNTTCGATTCCGATATTCTCCACAAGATAAAGGCTTTACAGAAACGTAAGGCCTTTTTTGTTTGCAGAAAATTTATTCGGTGACTCTTTTCTTTTTGCCGGAATTCTACCAGAAGTTGGTAGAAAAATGGGAAAAACCGGTGTGAATTTTATTGAAAATTATTGTGAATAAACCTCTGGTTGCATTACTGATTTATTTCCAAATTCGCAGGGTTCTATCGCCTTTGTCTTTATCTGTTCCCATAATTTGAATGTCGTCAAACCAAATAGTTCCCGGTGTGAAGATGTTTGCTTCAAATCGTAACATTTGTAACTGATGCGGAACTTTAAACAGATGTTCGACATATTTCCATTCCAGAATACTTTCCCCTGTTTTGATGATTGTATCTTTTCTGCTATATTCCAATTTGCCTTTTTCTGTGCTTTCGATGGTGACCTGAAAGGAACTACCTTGATTCATTACCCAGAAACTCACTTTATAAGTTTCATCCGGAGATGCATTGAAATCACTAAAAAAACCAGGTGAGTGCCATCCTCCCAAATTATCACAATTTCGAATCAGGAATTTCAATGACTGCTTCCCTTCTTTGTATGTCAATGAATCGATAATAATATCAAAATCTCCGCCTGGAACAGTTTTGGATGTGTAAAAACGCCAATTAACAGGAAGGTTGTTCTTTACAATTTCAAAGCTTCCATTCATTTTGTTGTCATCGCCCGGTACATGTTCACTCATCGATCTGCAACCGCTTAACAAGAGGATGGCGGATACAAACATGTAAAAAGTCAAGATTCTATGTTTTGATGTTTGCATGATTTGAAATTTATACAGCCTACATTAATGCCAACTTTCAACATTTGTTGAACATCAATTTACAGAACTAGATCGACAAAAGCAAATGCCGAAAAAGGTTCTCAGGGGTGAACAAATGTATATTGGCAGAATTTTAAGTTAGGGTTGTGAATTCATGGTATTCCAGAAGCTCGTGGAATTTAAATTTCTGTACATCATATGTTTGGGATTTGGAGATATATTAAATCATACATTTACTTATGACGATTTTCCCGTACCAAATTTCTGCCGGAAAATCTTCCAGTGAAAAGGAAATACAAGGTACAATGGTGTATAGAAATCGGGATGAAGCGATAGGTTTGGCTAAGATATCCACACAGATATTAGGTAATGCGGAAAAAAACCGTGAGTGGCAGTCATAAGGTCATCGATTCGATTCCGGTAATCATCCCTTCATTCTATTTATTATCCTCGAGAATCTTTTTCTTCTCAGCCTCGAATTCTTCTAAAGTAATAATACCGTCATCAAGCAATCCCTTCAGTTCGCGAAGGCGTTCTGCCTTGGATGTCAAGGGCGAAGTTGACTTTGTTGTGTCCATGGCCGGATTCTGAAATGTTCCATTTACCGGACTAAGTTCATAGGTTCGTGTTGGTTTATACTTCATTGTCCAGAGAAATGGCACCATTACAAAGAAACCTCCAATGACAGCCCCGACATCCACTTCTTCGTCACGTGAAAATGATGTAATGAATGGCTCATATCCTTCCTTGACAATTTTCACCGTTGTTGTGGAGCCAACAATTTTCGTGTCGGTATGGCTGTAGGGCGTATCCCCAACCGGTTCTCCATCAACATAAATCTTTGCCCCGGAAGGATTTGACTGGATTAAGGTTGTACTTGAGCAACTGGCCAAAATAATGGAGAGTGACAAAAGTATTGAAATCGCGGGGAGTATTGATCCTGATTTTTTCATGGTTGATTTATGGATTGGTATTTCGGTTAATAACTGTTTCGGTTGAAGTTTATGAAATTATTCTGATGTAAAATTATAAAACAATAGAACTGCCACAATGGGTTTTTTAATTTTCGGTGTCATCAACAAATTTTTAAATCAGCGGCATGTGGCAAAAGGAATTTGAAAGTGAGATTTTTGTTTGGCAAAGACACTTTGGTAAAGTTTTTGTTATTAGATATTTGGACTACACGGCAAATTTGCGCTGCATGAACAGTGTTCATAGACGATAATTTTCGCCTTAATTTTATTTGAAGGATCGGTACTATGGTTTTGAGATAATTTCTATCTTTAGAGCCTTAAATTGTAATCAACTTAATTGTATTAATTAATAAATCATATTCGTATGGAACTCAAAAAGTCGCCAAAAGCTGATCTGGAGAAGAACAAAAGAATTCTTCTGATGCTTGGATTGGTGGTTGCTTTGGGCGTTGTTCTTTTAGCGTTTGAGTGGAAGTCGAGACCATCGGCTGCTTCTTCCCTTGGAAATCTGGAAGTTGCCGAAGTTGAAGACGAAGTCATCCCAATCACCCGCCAGGAGCAAGTTCAGCCACCTCCACCACCTCCACCACCACAGGTTGTTGAAGTGTTGAAAATAGTTGACGACAACGTTGACATTCTGGACGACCTCAGCATGTTCGATTCAGAAGCCGACAATGAAACTTTCATTGATGTGGCTCCCGTAATCCAGACCGTGAAGGAAGAAAAGGAGGAAGAAGAAGCACAGGTTTTCTTTATCGTGGAAGAAATGCCTGAGTTCCCGGGTGGAGAAGCTGCCCTGCGCCGCTTCATCGCCAATGCCATCAAATACCCGCAGATCGCCCAGGAAAACGGTATCCAGGGTAGGGTATACATCCAGTTTGTTGTCGACAGGGACGGATCTGTCACCCAGGCCAGCGTTGCCCGTGGTGTTGACCCTTCACTCGACAAGGAAGCTCTCAGGGTGGTTAACAGTCTGCCCAAATGGAAACCGGGAATGCAGCGTGGTAAACCCGTTAAGGTTTCTTACACCGTACCTATCAACTTCCAGTTGCAGTAACTATCAAAAAGTTATACTTTTGCACTCCTGATCCGTTACTCGGATCAGGAGTTTTTGTATCTATATACCCATGTTGTCTCTATGATAGAAACCTCTTCAGTAATTGAAAAAGTAGTGCTTGCAGGGCTCATTACCCAGCAGCAGGATGAACGCCAAGCCCGTGAATATCTGGATGAGCTCGAGTTCCTGGCCGATACTGCCGGTGCCACCGTGCTGAAGAAATTCATGCAACGGATTGATCGGCCCCATCCTGTGACTTTTGTTGGTCAGGGGAAACTGCAGGAAATCGCCGAATACGTGAAGGTGTCCGAAGCTGATACCGTCATTTTTGACGATGAGCTGACGCCAACACAGCTTCGTAACATCGAACGTGCACTTGAGTGCAAGGTCATCGACCGGACCAACCTGATCCTCGACATATTCGCTCGCAGGGCCCAGACGGCCCATGCCAAAACCCAGGTAGAGCTGGCCCAGTACCAGTATCTGCTTCCCCGGCTTACCCGAATGTGGACCCACCTGGAGCGGCAGCGAGGAGGTATCGGGATGCGCGGTCCCGGTGAAACACAGATCGAGACTGACCGACGGATCATCCTCGACAAAATCGCCAAACTTAAGGAACAGCTCAAGAAAATTGACAAGCAAAAGGCAACACAGCGCCAGAACCGCGGAAAGATGATACGCGTTGCCCTGGTGGGTTATACCAACGTCGGGAAGTCGACCATCATGAATATGCTCAGCAAGTCGGAAGTCTTTGCCGAGAATAAGTTATTTGCAACCCTCGATACCACGGTGCGAAAGGTGGTTGTCGAAAACCTTCCCTTCCTGCTGGCCGATACCGTTGGTTTTATCCGGAAACTGCCTCATGACCTGGTCGAGTCTTTCAAATCGACTCTCGATGAGGTAAGGGAATCGGATATCCTCGTGCATGTGGTGGATATTTCCCATCCCGGGTTTGAGGAGCAGGTGGAAGTGGTGCAACGTACTTTGAAAGAGATAGATGCTGCCGATAAACCGGTGGTATACCTCTTTAACAAGATCGATGCCTTTACCTATGTCGAAAAGGATGATGATGACCTAACCCCTTCGACTAAGGAGAATATGAGTCTCGAGGACTGGAAGAACTCATGGATGGGCAAAAATAATTCACCCTCCCTGTTTATTTCGGCGAGGTATAAAACCAATGTCGAGTCCTTTAAAAGCTTCCTCTACGACGAAGTGAAGAAATTGCATGTTCAGCGTTTTCCGTTCAATGATTTTCTTTTTGAAATTCCAGGAACAGAAGAGGACGAGGAATGGTAAAAAAAAACCGGTCATCTGACCGGTTTTTTTTATTCTATTTATTTCCTTGTATTATTTCCTGAACTTAGGATCGTTCTTTAAAAGCCACTCGGCGATCTGGACCGCATTGAGGGCTGCGCCCTTCTTGATCTGGTCCCCGACGCACCAGAAGGTAATCCCATTTGGGTGGGTGATGTCTTTCCTGATGCGGCCAACATACACATCATCCTTTCCGGATACAAACAGTGGCATGGGGTACTTCTTCTCGGCCGGCTTGTCGACAATGGTCAGTCCTTCGGCTTTTTCGAATGCATCCCTGACCTGTTCAACGGTCAGCGGTTCGGCAGTCTCGACCCAAATGGCTTCCGAATGGGCCCTGGCTACCGGTATGCGAACGCAGGTGGCACTGACTTCGGCGTCGGTGTGCATGATCTTTTTGGTTTCCCAGTTCATTTTCATCTCTTCCTTGGTGTAATCGTTGTCGAGGAACACATCGATGTGGGGAATGATGTTCATCACCAGCTGATAAGGGAACTTGCTGATGGTAGGTTCATCGCCGTTGGCGATTTCCCTGACCTGCTGTTCCAGTTCGGCAATACCCTGAGCTCCGGCACCACTCGCTGCCTGGTAGGTAGCCACATGTACCCGTACGATCTTTGAGAGGTCCTCAATGGGTTTCAATGCCACTACCATCTGGATGGTCGAACAGTTGGGATTGGCGATGATGTGGTGCCGGGTATAACCGGCGATCGCTTCGGGATTCACCTCGGGCACCACCAGCGGAATCTCGTCGTGGTAGCGGAAGTGGGAGGTGTTGTCGATCACCACGCAGCCGGCC
>DLXM01000372.1 GCA_003448835.1 Bacteroidota bacterium
GAGACACTTCAGGCATCAAGGTGGTGGAAATAGACGGTCGTTTACAATCGGATGGGACTTCGCAACTTGGAGCTGATAACCGAGCCGGAATGGCTGTTGTATTGGATCTTCTGGCGGATTGGGAACAATGGATAGACTCTCGCCGAAATTATATCGCGGTATTCACGATCGCAGAAGAAATTGGCTTATTTGGTGCCGGAAATCTGGATTTGAGCGAGTATAATGTGGACTCTGTGTGGGTTTTTGATAGTTCGAAGCGTCCGGGAGCCTATATTCAGGTTTGTGCCGGGACGTATCTGTTTACCGCAACGTTTAAAGGAAAAGCGGCACATTCTGCTGTGAATCCGGAGGCTGGAATTAGTGCGATCAAAGTTGCGGCCGAAGCGGTTTCGAACTATCAGATCGGGAAAATCGCGGATATGACCACGATCAATATTGGAACTATAAAAGGGGGATATGCCAACAATGTGGTTGCTCCGGATTGTGAAGTCAAAGGTGAGATCCGTGCAATCAGTGAGGAACGAGTGCTCGAATTGCTGGATGAAACCGAACGATTATTTCGGGAAACCGCGCAAAAATATGGTGCCAAACTGGTTTTTGAGTCTAAAAAAGATTTTGCTCCCTATGCCCATGATTCCGATTCGAAAATTGTTCTCAGAATGGAGAAAGCGCTACGGGATGCCGGGCTTGAGGTCACTGCGTTGCGTTATACCGGCGGAAGTGATGCTAATGTGCTCAATGAATATGGGTATCCGGCTATAAATATTGGCATCGGTGCCCAGAATCCGCATGCTGATGATGAATTTATCCTGATCGAAGATCTGATTGCATCCGCACAAATCGCTCGAAATTTAATCCAAAACAAATAAATTAAAGATGAATCGATTTACTCTCAACTCAATACTTAGTCTGTTTTTAACATTTTCAATGATTTCATGTGCCGGAATGGGGGATGCAGACTCCGGGTCTACTGCTTCAGTACAAACGAGTGGTGCAAAAGGGAATTTAGTGATCGTTGGTGGTGGACCTCGTCCGTTATCGATTATGAATAAAATCGTTGAATTGAGTCCGGATAGCACCATGATCATTATCCCAATGGCTTCATCCATACCAGATACAGTTGGATTTGAGCAGGGCGAGCAGTTTTTGGGTTATGGCGCGAAATCAATCGAAGTTTTGATGCTCACTGAAACGGATAAAACGAGTGAAGAAATTGCTGAAAAAATTCGATCCGCAGGTGGAATTTGGTTTAGTGGAGGTGATCAAAATCGGTTGATGGAATATCTTGGGGATGGTATTCTGATTGATGCCATTCATGAAGCATATCGAAATGGAGCGGTAATATCAGGGACCAGCGCCGGGGCTGCGGTCATGAGTCGGGTTATGATAACCGGGGATGAAAGTCTTCCGGATGAATATCGTGCCTTTGCTACGATTCATCAGGATAATATTGTGACCACACCGGGGATAGGTCTGGTTACGAATATGATTATTGATCAGCATTTTGTGCGTCGTAGTCGTATGAATCGGTTAATAAGCGCTTTGCTTGATCATCCCGAGGAATATGCTGCCGGAATTGATGAGGCTACCGCACTATGGGTGAAACCAAATGGCGAGTATGAGGTGTTGGGTGAGAGTCAGGTCATTTTGATGAAGGATGGTGTTTCTAAAGATGGAGCACCGGGCGAACTGCATGCTGCAAGTGGATTACAATTCCACGTTTTGTCACCGGGAAGCACATTCCGGATTTTGGAAGACGATAATTTACAGGTTGAATTGAGTCAATAACCTGCTTGTTGGTAATATCAGTTTTGTGTGGATGAACAAAGCTATATGATGTTACTTCAAATCAACATGTTTTCATTTGGTGAGAATTATTGTGATATAAGCATGTACCGATTCCAGCAAGAGCATTACGGTATCTAATTTTTTTGATAGATTATTTCGATATAAAAAGGGTCGAATTTTTAGCGAATTGGCCACTTTTTTGAGCTTTTCAAATTTTATCTACTTCGATATTTCTTCACCCGGTTGACATAATCAAATTATTTGATTAATGTTCAAAAGTGAATTAATCAAATTGATTGGTTAATTCGAAATTGCGACCAATCGGATGGAAATTAGATGAATAGATTTGCGGTTTTAGCGACACTCATAGCGACATTGACACTTGGTATCGGCCTGTCGAAATCACAAGCACAGTCAAATATTCGTGTAAATCAGATCGGATTTTATCCGAAATCTGAGAAAATAGCTGTGATCGTAACGGATGCTATATCCACTTTTGATGTTATTGATACCGAAACTGAAGTCGTTGTTCACTCCGGGACCACATCCACTCCAAAAATCTGGACATTTTCGGGAGAAACCGTTGCTCAAGCTGATTTTTCATCGCTCGAAGTCCCCGGTCAATACAAAATCCGTGTGAACAATGAAGACTCCTATCCGTTTGTGATTTCAAATCGGGTCCATGCTGAATTGTCGAAAGCTGCAATCAAGGCATTTTATTTTAATCGTGTTTCTACTGCGTTGACAGCGGATCATGCCGGACAATGGGCTCGTCCTGCGGGACATCCAGATACCAATGTGCGCATTCATAGTTCTGCGGCAAGCGTTGCACGTCCAACTGGTACCGTTATTTCGTCACCAAAAGGCTGGTACGACGCCGGTGATTTCAATAAGTATATCGTCAACTCCGGCATTAGCACCTACACATTGTTAGCTGCTTTCGAACATTTTCCTGATTTCTATCGCACTCTGTCGCTTAATATTCCTGAATCCGGAAATGATATCCCCGATTTGCTTGATGAAATCCGCTGGAACCTGGATTGGATGCTTACCATGCAGGATCCCAACGATGGTGGGGTGTATCATAAATTGACCACGCTCAATTTTGCCGGGATCATCATGCCTCATCAAGGCACAGCACAACGATATGTCGTCGCAAAATCTACTGCTGCTGCATTGAATTTTTCTGCGGTGATGTCCACTGCTGCGCGGGTTTATGCTGAATTTGATCCTGATTTTGCCCAGCAATGTCTCGATGCTGCTGTCAGCGCATGGGAGTGGGCCCGAATCAACAGATCTGTGTACTTCCGAAATCCAACCGGAGTAAATACTGGTGAGTATGGCGATGGAAATGTAAGTGATGAATTTGACTGGGCAGCAGCTGAATTATACATCACAACCAAAAATGATGAATATCTGAATTTCAGAACTTTTCGAAATAAAGGAGTAGGTGTTCCGGCCTGGCCTTATGTTCTGCCACTTGCCTGGGTGTCACTTAGTCACCATCGAAATGACTTGACCGAGTCAGCAGAACCTACTGCAATTGAAAATAAAATCACAAATCAGGGTTATATCCTTCGCGCACATTATCTCAATTCCGCTTATCGGGTTAGTAAGGGACAAAGTAACGGAGATTTTGTCTGGGGCAGTAATGGTGGTGTCGCAAATCATGGTCTGATGCTCATACAAGCATATCGTGTTACCGGTGAGGAATCTTATCTGAATGCCGCAATGGCGGTTCTCGATTATTTATTAGGCAGAAATGCGACCGGATATTCGTTTGTAACCGGATTTGGATCCAAACCTCCCATGTTTCCGCATCATAGGGTATCGGCTGCAGACAACATCGTTGATCCGGTGCCGGGATTTGTCGTTGGTGGACCACACAGTGGGCAACAAGACGGATGTACCTATCCTTCCAATCTGCCGGCTAAGTCTTATGTCGATGACTGGTGTAGTTATGCTACCAACGAAGTTGCCATTAACTGGAATGCGCCATTGGTGTATTTGGTCGGGGCAATCGAAAGTATAATCGCTGAAAAAACCAACACCAGTTCGGCTCAGCCACAAGAAATTC
>DLXM01000161.1 GCA_003448835.1 Bacteroidota bacterium
ATTTTTTGGAATTAAGCGCTATAACTATTAATTCTACTGCAAAAATGCAGTTATTTAATTAAGTCATTAGTGAGGAATAAATCAACTGGTTATTTTGGATAAGATGTTGGTATAACTATACCAATCGGGATGTTATTTGAAGAAAAACAGCAGTTGGATTTAGTTTGTTATATAGCTCTCTGTGATTTCGCTTAATGAGCAAGTTTATTCCATCACGTTTGACTCTTCAATAAATAGCGTTCTTTTTTCTGGACAAAAACCATACAACCTCTACTAGTGTTACCTTGTAGTTTTGTTTTGTTGTGACACCCCTGTCTACACATATTTAGGAACGATTTTTCTTGATTTCCCTGAAATTTTATACTTAATTATTTTTAACTATATGTCCGCCATTAGTATCACAATTATTAATAATGTCCGTTCCTAAAAGTCCACTTCTTGATAACCTACGTTTAGCAATCCGGCGTAAACATTACGCCCTGTCAACCGAGAAGTCATATATAAATTGGGTCTATCGATTTATTCTTTTTCACAATAAACATCACCCTAAAACTCTATCCGAATTTCATGTCACTAAGTACCTAAACCACCTGGCTTCCAATCGCAATGTAGCCGCTTCAACCCAAAATCATGCTCTCGCAGCAATCTTGTTTCTATATCGCGAAGTTCTGAATATCAATCTACCATGGCTTGAAAATCTTGAGTTTTCCCAAAAACCAAAACGTATACCAACCGTCCTTAGTCCAAACGAAATTCGAAACCTCTTACGTTTTGTTCCTAATCAAAAACGTCTCGTGCTTTCAATTATGTATGGTGGCGGACTCCGATTAAACGAGTGTCTTAACCTCCGCACTCAGGACATCGACCTTCATTATAAACAATTACTAATCAGAGCACCCAAAGGTGGTTCCGATCGCCATACAGTCCTACCATCTAAAATGATTAATCAAATTCAGGATCAGTTAATTCGTGTTAACTCTATTCATGAAGCGGATTTAAAATCGGGATACGGATACGTTACTCTCCCTCATGCGCTAAATCTTAAATACAGAAATGATAACAGACTTTTAAAATGGCAATTTTTGTTCCCATCATCCAAACTTAGTAAAGATCCAAGATCAGGACTCACAGGCCGATACCATATCGACGCTTCTCAAATTCAAAGAAGTATTAAGAAAGCCGCAACAATGGCAAATGTTACAAAAAGTGTCACATCTCATACTTTTAGACACAGTTTTGCTACCCATTTACTTGAATCCGGATCTGATATTCGTACTGTTCAGGAATTACTTGGTCATAAGGACGTAAAAACTACTATGATTTATACTCACGTCCTTAGTAAGGGCGCTGGCGCTGTAAAATCTCCTTTTGACTTACTATGAAAGTATACCCACTAACAACAATTTCAAAATATTCAGATATCATATTCCCTTCGATTTGCTTTATAGTCATAAAAATAAGCTTTTTTCAAATATGCAAAAGTTTGTCTTTTGAAGTTCAATTCCTGACATTTTATGTCGGTTGTAACTTTCATATTTAGTTTTATATTTAGTNNTAAGGAAAACTATGAAAACTATTATTCGAGCAGTCCTACTTATGGTCTTAATTGGTGGACTCTATGCTTGCAACTCCGAACCAACTCAGGACGAAGCATCAATCGAACCCAAAATCGTCGAAGTTCGAGCCGTATATGATTCTGAGAACGACCTACATCTTTTTGAAACCGAGACAGATACTATAATGGCCGGGTGGACAACGTTCCGATTAGTGAATGCAAGCCCATTTGTTCACTTTATCTTTTTCGACTACCTACCCGGAAACCGCACTAGTAAAGATTTGCTATCTGATGTGAGCCCAGTCTTTCAGGAGTCATCTTATCTGATTATGGAGGGAAAGGATGATGAAGCCATGGCCGCATTTGCGAAATTGCCAGAATGGTTCGGCGAATTGGTATTCCGCGGAGGAACCGGTTATACTTCACCTGGGAGATCCGCAGAGACCACCCTATTTATGGCTCCCGGTAATTATGTTTTGGAATGCTACATTAAAATGCCCGATGGTACCTATCACTGGAGTATGGGTATGTACAAAGACCTTCACGTAACCACCGACACTACCAGCGCACAAGCACCTCAGTCACCTGATATTGAGATTACGGTAACCGATGCTGGCCTACAGGTGGTGGGCAAACCTTCGACAGGTGAGCAGTTGGTTGCAGTACATTTTGAGCAAGATAATCCGGGTCTGATCGGTAAGGATGTGCATTTAGCAAAGCTTGATGAATCGACCGAGGCTATTGAAGTTGCCGAATGGCTCGACTTTATGACCGCGAAAGGTCTGGTATCCACTGTTGAAAATCCAGGGCCTGCCACCTTTATAGGCGGAACTCACGAAATGCCCAAAGGAAATACCGCCTACTTTGTCGTAAATCTTGATCCTGGCAGATACGTCTGGGTTGCAGAGCAACAGATCGCCGACATGGCTATGGAAGAATTTACAGTAGAAGAGGAAACAGATAGTGAATAGTACTCTAATTGCTCAACCGTTTTAGTCCTCATTCTCACAAATCGACCGCCATGAAATACTCAAATTATTTGAAACTGATCTTAGTCCTTCTTTTCAGTCTGATCTTCGCGACATCTGCATCCGCGCAAGACAGAACACTTCCTGCAGAATCAAGCATTGTGACCGAATCTACTGTGACCGTTAAAGGCCAACGCATCCCCTATTCTGCAACTACCGGCACGATGCCCGTTTGGAACGACGACGGCGAAGTCATCGCCTCACTCTTTTATGTGTATTACCAACGCACCGATATCCGTGATAAATCCACCCGTCCTCTCGTTTTTTCGTTTAATGGCGGACCCGGCTCCGCTTCCGTCTGGATGCACATCGGCTACACCGGACCTCGTTTCCTGAATATCGATTCCGAAGGCAATCCCATCCAACCCTACGGTGTTTCCGAAAACCCACACTCCATCCTGGATGTTGCCGATATCGTTTATATCGATCCCGTGAACACAGGATTCTCTCGAATTCTTAGCGAGGATGCCAAACGTGAGACATTTTTTGGTGTAAACGCCGATATCAAGTACCTGGCAGAATGGATCAATACGTTCCTATCACGAAATAACCGCTGGAGCTCCCCGAAATTCCTCAAAGGTGAAAGTTACGGCACAACACGCGTCGCCGGACTGGCAAATCAACTGCAAAATGCACACTGGATCTACGTCAACGGCGTGATTTTGGTCTCCCCAACCGGACTTGGAATCGATCGAAGCGG
>DLXM01000104.1 GCA_003448835.1 Bacteroidota bacterium
ACGCGTTCCGGTTTCATAAAGTCCTCAACTGCAACACCTTCACGCAGAAATTCCGGATTTGAAACCACATCAAATTCTACTGATGTATTAGCCCGGATTTTCTCTGATACTTTGTCAGCAGTTCCTACAGGTACTGTGCTTTTGTTCACGATAACCCGGTATGAAGTCATTATTTTGCCAATTTCGGAAGCGACATTAAGCACAAATTGAAGATCCGCTTGTCCGTTTGCACCTGGTGGAGTTGGTAAACACAAGAAAATAATATCTGATTTATCAACGGCTTCTTTTAAATCGCTTGTGAAATGTAAGCGACCTTCACGTACTGATCGGTCAAAAATGTTTTTTAATCCTGGTTCATATATAGGAAGGACACCATTTCTGAGGGCTTCCAATTTTTTGGGATTGTTATCAACACAAATAACATCATTTCCGGTTTCAGCGAAACAAGTCCCAGTTACTAATCCAACATATCCGGTTCCAACAACACCAATTTTCATAATAATAGCTGCTTAACGTTCAATATTTAATATTTCAAGTTCCAAAACCCCAGCAGGTACCTTCACTTGAACAACATCATTGATAATATTGCCCATTAAAGCAGCACCAATTGGTGATTCAATTGAAATTTTACCGAGGTCAAAGTCTGCTTCTTGTGGTGAAACAAGAGTATATTTCATCTGCTTTGATGTCTTTTTATTTAACACCGTTACAGTCGAAAGCACTGTCACTTTAGATAGGTCTACATTTTTATCGTCTAAAACTCTGGCATGAGCCATAGCGTTTTCAAGTTCAGCAATACGTTTTTCCATATAAGCCTGCTCTTCTTTGGCCGCTTCATACTCTGCGTTCTCGCTGAGATCTCCGTGGGAACGAGCTTCGTCTATTTTTGCTGCTATCTCTCTTCTGCCGCGTGTTTTCAGGTCCCTTAACTCTTCATTTAACTTGTCGAAACCTTCTTGTGATAGGTAATTAATTTTCACGTCAACATGGTTTAGTTCTGATTAAAACAAAACGACGCCTTTTTTATAGCGCCGTTTGTTAGTAAAATTCTGTAAGTAAGAAATTCTTAAATTAATACATAAATATAAGCAAGATATACGTGATAATAAATCAGAACTCAGTTATTTAATCTTAAGTCATATTGTGTCTAAAAAGCTCAACACCCGCTCTATTTATGAACGAAATCAATCCAGAACTACGCCCACTGGTTTCAGTGAAACTATTGTTTGGCTTCATAATATCCGAAGTATGCATAATATTGGATCTGTATTCCGTACATCGGATGCATTTGGCATCAAGGAAATTCTATTAAGTGGGTATACACCGGTCCCGCCACGACCTGAAATCAGCAAAACTGCTTTAGGAGCAGACCAGTCTGTGACTTGGAAATCATTTGTACAGATTGACGATGTACTAAATTATCTTAAAGGTCAGAACTATGAATTGGTTGGACTTGAACAAACTGATTCATCAATATTGATTAACAAGTTACCCATTCAACATACATCCAGAATTTGTTTAATCTCAGGAAATGAGATAACCGGAATCGATGACCAGATTATTCCACAACTCGATTATGTAGTTGAAATCCCTCAATACGGGAAAAAACATTCATTAAATGTATCGGTAGCCACCGGAATAGCACTTTTCTCAATTCACGAACTCTTCAGGATACACGAAAGCTGATTATTCGTTTTCATTTAGCCTTCCTTCGTGGTATTTTTGTGCAAATATTGCTAGTAAAACCTCATTTTGACTATTTATGACGAAAAGAACCTTGGTTACCTCGGCTCTGCCTTATGCAAACGGACCAATTCATCTGGGACATCTCGCTGGAGCGTATTTACCTGCCGATTTATTTGTGAGATATAAAAGACTTCTGGGTGAAGACATAATTTTTATATGTGGTTCGGATGAACATGGGGTTCCAATTACAATCGCAGCCGAAAAAGAAGGTGTACAGCCTCAGGATATTGTAGATCGATATCACAATATGAATAAAGCTATTTTCGAAAAGGCTGGCATTTCATTCGATTATTATGGCAGAACTTCTTCACCTGTGCACCATCAAGTTTCTTCAGATATTTTCACAACTCTCAACAATAAAGGAGTTTTTAAAAAGAAGACCGAAAAACAGTTATTTGATGCCGAAGCCGGAAAATTCCTTGCTGATCGCTATATCAAGGGCACTTGTCCAAAATGTGGAAATCCGGATGCTTACGGGGATCAGTGCGAAAAATGTGGTACAAGCTTATCCCCTTCAGAATTGATCAATCCTAAAAGCATGTTAACAGGTTCTGAGCCAGTTTATAGAGAAACAGAACATTGGTATTTACCACTTGGTGATCTTCAGAACGATATTGAAAGATGGCTTGATACCAGAAAAAACTGGAAAAATAATGTCATGGGACAATGTAAGAGTTGGCTCAAAGGTGGACTAACAGATCGTGCGGTTACACGTGATCTTACTTGGGGTGTACCTGTCCCGCTTGAAGAAGCAAAAGGTAAAGTACTGTACGTATGGTTTGATGCCCCAATCGGATATATCTCGGCAACAAAAGAATGGGCAGAACTACAAGGCAGACCTGATTTATGGAAGTCGTACTGGCAGGATTCAGAGTCCCGTCTGCTTCATTTCATCGGAAAAGATAACATAGTATTTCATTGTATCATGTTTCCAGCGATGCTAATGAAACATGGTGATTACATTTTACCTGATAATGTTCCGGCAAATGAATTTCTGAATCTTGAAGGACGAAAACTATCCACTTCAAGGGGTTGGGCCGTTTGGCTTCATGAATATCTTGATGAATTTGACGCTGATAATTTGCGATATGTATTGGGAACAATTTTACCTGAAAACAAAGATTCAGATTTCTCATGGAAGGACTATCAACAACGCGTTAATAGTGAATTAGCTGACATATTAGGTAATTTTGTGTTCAGAACACTAAGTTTTACAGATCGTTTTTTTGGAGGCAAAGTTCCTGAATTGGTAGATCCAACTAAAGAAGATTTAACTGCATTAAATGAAATTGATCTGCATAAAAAATTGATTTCAGAGGCTTATGAGGATTTCAGATTTCGGGATGCCATTTCATTGACTATGAATTTAGCTCGAACAGGTAACAAATATCTGACTGAGAGCGAACCCTGGAAAACCCGCAAAACTGATGAAGTCAGAGCCGGAAATTCAATCCATGTTTGTCTTCAGATTGTAAGTGCCCTCAGCATTTTATTTGATCCGATTCTACCTACAAAAATGTCCCAACTCCGTAATCAGATTGGAATAAAAGTGGTAAACTGGTCTGATGTCAATCAAACAATGCTCTCAACCGGGACTGAAATACATCCCGGGGAAATTCTTTTTGTGAAAATTGAAGATGAGGTTATAGAAAAGCAGATTCAAAAATTGCATCAATCCGATACAACCAATAATTCTGTAGCAAAATATGAACCAATAGCAGCTGAAATCGAATTTGACCAGTTCATAAGTAATGATTTACGAACCGGAGTAATTCTAAGTGCCGAAAACATACCAAAATCCAAGAAACTTCTTAAACTTCAGGTCGATATTGGATTCGAACACCGACAAATTTTGTCTGGAATTGCCGAATTTTTCAAACCTGAGGATATTATTGGTAAAAAAATAGTCATCGTTGCTAATTTAAAAGAACGAATGATGATGGGTATGCCTAGCCAGGGCATGATTTTAATGGCAAATAATCCTGATGGCTCACTTTCGTTTATTTCATCAGATGGAGAACCGGGTAGCCGAATCAGCTAACAGACTATGCTCAAATTAAAATCTGCTGAATTAACCCAACTGGCGGAAAGCTACGGGGACTCCTATTTTGGTTGTACCCTGCTGGAAAACGCTACCATATTTCGGGTGTTTTGTCCACGTTCACCGAAGGTAGAACTGGTAGTATTTGATCACTATGATCAGGCTGAGGGTAGAAATTATCCTATGAAATTCCTCCATACCGGAGTCTGGGAATTGAAACTACCGGTTAGTTTAGATGGTAAACTGTATGGATATCAGATAACTCCACCGAATGACGGATTACCATTCGAAGAAACAGATCAAGTTATTGCCGATCCCTATTCAAAATGGGTGGTATGTCGAAATAATTATCAACAATCGCCAAAATCACTCATATTTAATATGCCGGCGTTTGATTGGGAGGATGATAATTTTGTTACACCCGGTGACCCTCGGGATCTGGTAATTTACGAGTCACATCTTCAGGATCTGGTCATGAACTCATCAAAATCCATTGATGAAAAGAGTTTGTATAAAAAATTTCTGCTCCCGGAGTTTGAAGGTGGAATTCAATATTTGAAAAAACTACATGTCAATGCATTGGAATTGCTTCCAATTCAAAAGTTTGCGTACCACGAGCCTCCATTTGACCAAAAAACTCCTGAAGGTGTGCATAATACCTGGAATAGATATTCAAAAAACTATTGGGGTTATATGACCTCCTTCTTTTTTATGCCGGAATCCAGGTTTACTGAGGGAAACGGTCTTCAAATGAATCAAATTTATGGTGAATCAACCAGCGCTATTAACGAATTCAAATCAGTTGTAAAAGCACTTCATAAAGCTGGAGTCGCGGTTATAATGGATGTGGTTTATAATCATGTTTCTCAATACGATTTGAATCCATTAAAATTTCTGGATCGAATGTACTATTTCCGACATGATTCAGACCATAATTATACTTCATATAGTGGATGTGGGAATGATTTTAAAACCGAATCTCCCCTGGCAAGACGTTTGATCATAGACTCTGTCCTATATTGGATGAAAGAATTTCATATTGATGGATTTCGTTTTGATCTGGCAAACATCATAGATCGTGAAACACTCATCCAAATCCGCCAGGAAGCGCGTAAAATCAATCCGAATGTGTTATTAATATCTGAGCCCTGGGGTGGTGGATATAATCCTACCGGATTTTCTGAAATTGGCTGGCCATCATGGAATGACCAGATTCGCAATGGTATTAAAGGATCAGATCCGTTGCATGATGCAGGATTGATTTTTGGGAAGTGGCAATATGAAACTTCCAGGCTGTCGGTTGAAAATTTCATCCGGGGAACATTAATCAATCAACCCAATGGGCGGTTTCACAGATCAACTCATAGTGTAAATTACCTGGAGAGTCATGACGGTTACACATTGGGGGATTTCATTAGGCTGGTTTATAATCCGGAATTGAACCAGAAAAAAATTCTATCAAAGAATCAAATATCAACGTTAGAAGGTCCTGAGTTAAACGCGGCAAGATTAGCTGCTTTTATTTTAATGATTTCTCAGGGTATTACGATGATTCATGCCGGACAGGAATTTGCGCGTACGAAGTTGATTGTTGATTCTGATATTGATGACCCTGAATCNNATCAGGTAAATTAGATCACAATAGTTATAATAAAGATAATCAAACGAATTACATCGATTTTTCAGATATTCGTAATAATGAAAATTTATTTAACTACTATGTCGGACTTATTAAACTAAGAAGAAGCAGTCCGGCATTACGGAAATCTAAACCGGAAAGTATTATATTTCAGAATTACGAAGACCCATTACATTTCACATTTGCTATCAAAGATCATGGT
>DLXM01000382.1 GCA_003448835.1 Bacteroidota bacterium
TGGGATACATCCCATATTTCCGGCTACAGGTTCCAATATAACAGCAGCAAGTTCCGAACCGATTTCGTCAAATATTTTACGCACTTGTTCCAGGTCGTTATAACGAGCCAGGATCGTATCAGCTGCCGTGCCCGGAGTAACACCCGGACTACTTGGGGTTCCAAGTGTTAGGGCTCCACTACCGGCTTTAATTAGAAAACTATCACCATGACCGTGATAATTCCCTTCAAATTTCAGAATTTTGTTACGTCCGGTGTAGCCTCTTGCAACGCGGATTGCACTCATACACGCTTCAGTACCCGAATTAACCATTCGGATTCGCTCAATTGAGGGAACCATATCAATAATTAATTCCGCTAATTCGACTTCACGGCGTGTTGGGGCACCGAAAGATGTGGAATTCATTGCGGCTTTTTGGACAGCTTCAATAACGGGTGGATATGCATGTCCCAATAACATGGGTCCCCATGAACCTATGTAATCGATGTATGAATTGTCATCTTCATCAATTAGATATGCTCCGGATGCTTTTTTAAAAAAAATGGGTGATCCACCTACGGCTTTGAATGCTCTTACGGGCGAATTAACTCCACCTGGAATGAGTTCAATAGCTTGCTTAAAAAGTTCTATACTTGTTTTGATATTCATAATGGGCTAAAATACGGAAAATCAAGACCCGATAAAGCGATGATATCTAAAAACTCAGAAAAGATTGAGGGGAGATGAAAATCAGTTAACTGGTTTCATCAGGACACGTTCGATGTCGAACATCATTTCATCGAAATCAATTGGTTTCACATACACTCCGTCAACACCTAGTTGGATAAGCTGTCTGGTGCGATCTTGTATGCAATAACATCCGATGATATAAAGAAGAGGTTTAATGGACCGTTCACGACGGCGTTTGGCGAGTTCGTAGTTGAAAGAGCAGAAATTATCTGTATCGACAATGATCATATCGTAGTTCTCAAAACTTGTGTTACTGATCAGGACATCTACATTTTGGATTACTTTTACTTCTTTTCCGATTGACCTGAGTAGCTCTGCCATTGTATCCGCTATGTCCCGGTTGGGTTCGATCAGTAAGATGCGTTGCGGTTTCATGGATTTGGAGTGTTTTGTTGTTCTTAGTCGGATTTGAATTAGAACTTTACGTTGAGAGATTGCCGAGAATTGTGAGGTAATTTGTTTTTTTGATCTTTCTTTAAAGTGGTTTAAAAAAAAGCTCCGGTGTTCAGACCGGAGCTTTTGAGGTGTATATTTAAAGTGGGTCCGGTTATCAGAAGCTTATCACAGCTTCCAGCATGAATCCGCTGAACTCGCCGCCGTTGAAGACGCTTGAGCTTGAGAAACCGTCGTAAGTTTGGGTCACGTATTCCACTTTGGTCAATATGTTGTTGGTCATGAACCAGCCACCGCCGATGTTCATTCTGGAAATTTCTACTTCTTCACCGGCTGCTGTGTCACCAGACACGAGGTTGTAACGGCCACCGACGTAGAAGTTTTCGGTTGAACCAAATCGATAGAGTAATTCACCGGCATATTGGTTGAATGTTCTGGTATCTGACTCAGCAGCCATTTTACCAGATGAAGTTTCGATTACACCGAAGAACTCAAGTCCATTGAATTTCACGAATGGGTTGATCATGATCGAGGTGATTTCGTTATTGAAACTTGGGTTGAAACGTGGGTTACGGAACTCTGAAGCAGAGTTGTTCAGAATGTTGTAGTAACGAGCACCGGCACGGTCACCTGCATAGAGGTAGTTGTTCCCTGATTCTGAAGTAGTATAGACAGAACCGGTTACACGGACACGCAGATCTTCGTTCATTTGTTTGTCATAGCCAACTTTTGCAACAAAAACTGGTTTGTAAACTGGTGCACCTGGAGCGGGTTTAATCGTACTTTGGTTCAATTTACCATTAGTAACACCGACCATTGCAAGGAATCCATTAGATTGGTAGTACACTTCACCACCAACTTCAGTAGTAAATGAATCCATGATGTAGTTACCTACGAATGGGTTAAAAAATGCTTGAGCATTATCACTTCTACGGAAGTGTGCATCACCGTAGTTAATTTGCATGTGACCAAATTTTAAAGTCACTTTATCCATCAAATCACTCATGAATCCTTCTTCGATAAAATCAAGACGATCTACTTGGAGGTATCCACCTTTAACGTATGGTTCTGGATGGTGTCGTGAAGACAAATAAGTACGTAAGTGCATTCTGACACCTGAATACAATTGAGCATCGATATCAAGGTTTGATGTAGCAAGGTTAAAGTTTGGTGTAATTTCATTGATTCCACCAATATTGTTTGATTGATCTAGTGCTTGAAATTGTAGTGTATTTGATCCGCCGATTCGGACACGGACACCGTCAAATTTTTCACCTTCTACTTTAGGTGCTTCAAAAACGTTAATTCCGGTTTTGTCTTGTGAGCGGTAATAAGACATATCACGAAGTAACTGAGCGTTCATCGTTGAGCTTAGACCCACGATAAAGGCCAGCGCAAGTAAGGTTGTGGTTAGTATGGACCGTTTCATTGTTAATTCCTCAATTTATTGTTGGTTGTTGATACCCATCCAAATGGATTTCGTATGCGTTCGGTAAGTACCTTGCAACAAGTGTGCCAATCTTTATATTCCGGACAAATTTATCCGATTATCTTTAAAAACAAGCTCATTTCGCAATTAAAGGCATTTTTATCTTTAATATTTTTTTTAAAAAAAAATGGTAACTGAATTCTCTTTTATTTAAGACTTGCAAGTCTGCAATACGCGCCTGAAAAAAAGCATTGCAATATTGCAAGACTTTAAAGTCTGAAATAGATCCCCACAATATTTGTCGGGTAAAAGCACGATTTAATGCCATCAAGAATTGTCCTATTGTAATTGCGACTGGATTCCTCGTACCAACTGAATTTCAACTCCCCAATTAAATTTATTTTCATGCGTTATACCATGTATATGGTGACATTAACCCATGCATGGCTAGTATAAATGTAGTACTCAATTCAATAAGAAAACTTTCAATTTAATTAGGCAATTGTATATTGTAATTATATTTCGGACAATATTAGCTTAATTTGGCACGATACTTGCATGTTACTCTGTGAAACCATCAACCAACAAAAAAGGAATCAAAAAATGTTACGATCAATATTATTTAGCTTTTTATTTTTAGCTGCCGGCATTGTGAATGCCCAGGAACTCACATTCAATTCAAACACTAAGTTTTTTGTCGATGGAACATCTACAGTTCACGACTGGACCATCGAATCAAATACTATTACTGGAAAATTAACTGCCGACGAGACTTCCAAACAAATAACTGCAGTGTCCCTAAACCTGAACGTTGAAACCCTCGAAAGTGGTAAAGGCGGAATGGACAAAAAAGTCTACGAAGCTTTTGATTCTAAAAAGAATCCAACTATTTCATTTCAATCCAACTCTGTGACATTAGCGGCTGACGGTAAGTCCGGTGTTGCTAAAGGTAATTTATCCATGGCTGGAAGTTCAAAAGCAGTCGAAGTACCATTTACTGTAAGTGATGCTTCAGGCAACTGGGTCTTCACAGGTGAAGTTACGATGCTTATGACAACTTTTGATATGAAACCTCCAACAGCTGTTTTCGGCACGATCAAAGCCGGTGACGAAGTTAAAGTTCGATTTGAAGTAGTTACAGCTAAACCTGCTTTCGCAAAAGCTCAATAATTGCGTATCATTGTGCCAGGTGTTGGAGCTAAATCCCAATGCCTGGTATTAAAATGAATCGAAATACAACCGAATATTCCAACCGGGTCACACGGATTTCACCTAAAATGACAACCAATTTAAGAATCAGTTTGTGGTTGGTGATGATGCTCGGGCTTCTCTTTGCAGAGGTCCGGGCTCAATCACTTTTAAAGGTAGTCCCACCGGAATATATACCAATTCCCGCCCAAAGAAATATCCCGGATGAGCTACCGATTGTAGTAGATCCCGCTTCACGGGTTTGGCTTACCGGATCTGCAAACATCGTTGATTTTCAATGTGTCGCAGGTATTATTGAAAGCTCGGGATTTATCTCAGGAATTGACACTACTCGTTCTCATTCCGGTCCACATGGTAAAGTAACACTCGAAGTCAAAATCCCGATTTCTAAACTAAATTGTGGAAAACCGGGTATAAACCGGGATATGAAAAAGACGTTAAATTCAGAGGAGTATCCATATATAATTTATCGATTAGGTGAAAATAAACCGAATCGAGATCCACAACAGGCAACCGCCAACAGTTTTAAAATTGAAACGGATGGTGAGCTAATTATATCTGGATTCAAAAGAACCGAAACCATCAAAGTAGACGGGCAGTTTATCGGAGCCTGGCAGTTCCGAGTAAAAGGACAACACCCAGTCCTTATGTCCGATTATGAATTAGATCCACCAACTCCTCTCATGGGACTCATCAAGGTTAACGATGAATTAATCGTGCATTTTGATGTGATTTTGACGCTAAAACAACGTATTCAGTAGGTTTGAGCCTATTTTGAAGCCTCAACAAGCCGGTTTATGCCGTTTAGTCCGTTTTTATCGGTTAGTCCGAGTTTTATGAATGTTAAATCTTAAAACGATCTTGGCTCTATTTGACATGATCTAACAGATTTAATCGGTGCAAATCACATTTAGGTCTGATCTACTCCTGACCACCATTTTTAAGCTCTTCAATTCCGAGTTTTTCCATTTTGCGATACAATGTACTTGGATCGATATTCAGCGCACGAGCCGTTTCAGTTCTATTCCCATCAAAATTCTTGAGCATATGCTGGATATACTGACGTTCAAAAGCAGAAACGACATTATTTAAAGAAGTTTGGTCGGGCAATTCGACCTGTTTTGCCACATCCAGTATCGATGAAAAAGGCAAATCTTCAGGCTGGATAAATTCATGATCGGTCAATAGAACAGCCCGCTCTAATACATTTTCAAGTTCCCGAACCTGACCCTTCCACTCGTGTGCCATCAACATGGCCATGGCTTCTCCACTAATACCTTTAACCGAAGTTCGCAGCTCAGTGTTGTATCGCTCTAAGAAATAACGTGCGAGCAGTGGAATGTCTTCCTTACGTTCTTCAAGTCCGGGAGCATTTATTCTGATAATATTTAATCGATAAAACAGGTCATCTCTAAACCGACCCTGCTCAACCTCGACTTCCAGATTTCGATTCGTCGCCGCAATAATTCGGACATCAACTTGTGATCCTTTTTGTGCCCCTACCGGTTTAACTTCACCTTCTTGTAGTACTCGAAGCAACTTTACTTGCATAGAAAGTGGTAATTCACCGATTTCATCCAAAAAGAGAGTTCCGTTATTCGCTAATACAAAATGTCCGTCGTGATCGTTTACAGCACCGGTAAATGATCCTTTTTTATGTCCAAATAACTCAGATTCAAACAGCGCTTCGGGAATCGATCCACAATTTATCGCCACAAATGGTTTGTTTTTTCGATCACTTCGTTGATGCACCGCTCTGGCAATCAGCTCTTTCCCCGATCCGGATGGACCCGTCACTAAAACCGTGGAACGTGATGGTCCAACTTTTTCAATGGTTCGATAGACCGCTTTCATTGCAGGACTCTCACCAATGATAAAACTGAAATTAAACGAACGGTCGATGACTTCCCGCATGTACTTATTCTCACGAATCAGAGATTTGCGTTCAATTAAACTATTAACTCGAAGCGCCAGTTCATCAAAATCAAGCGGTTTAAGCATGTAATCTGCAGCGCCACTTCGCAAAGCCTGAACAGCTGTTTCAACACTTGCAAACGCGGTCATCAAAATTACCAACGTATCGGATGCATACGTATTGATTTGTTTAATCAGTTGGATGCCATCCATGCCCGGCATCCTTACATCAGATATCAGAATATCTATATTTCCGTTTTTGACGATTTCAAGAGCTGATTCGCCGTCTGAGGCCGTTTGTGTTTCATATCCTTCAGAGCGTAAAAATTCTGCGATACTGTCACGAATCATTGATTCATCATCGGCTATCAGGATACGAGTACTCATTGATTAAATAATAGGTTATTAAAGAGTATCAATTTCGCAATTATAAACGAATCAATCAAAACTCTTATCTGACTGCCGGCAATATTACCGTAAAACAAGTATTCCCCGGTTTAGATTCTAATTTGATACTACCCCCAAGACTCGAAATAATATTATGGCTGACCGAAAGACCGAGTCCAGTTCCTTTGCCAACCTCTTTGGTCGTAAAAAATGGCTCAAAAATTCGTTCTTTAATGTTAGCCGGGATTCCGGATCCATTGTCTATAATCTGGATAATGACATTTAGATCATCTGACTCAGATAACAACGTGACCTGCGGTTTCGATATTCCCTCACACGCATCGACCGCATTTAATACAAAATTCAAAAATACCTGATAAAGTTGATCCGGTACCGCTTGAATAGGTGGTAGATTAGATTCGAGTTCCATGTTAAACTGAACATTTCGGCATCGTGCATCATGTTTTAGGAGTCCAATTACCTCATTAATGGTATCATTCAGGTTCATCGTTGTGATTTCCGGACTTTTTGGCCTTGAGAAATCGACTAAATCCCGAACAATGCGTGTAATCCGATTGATATTCTCACGTACGCGTCCCAACTGTTCAAGTTGTGTTTCGTCCTTTATTTTACGTTGTAAAAGCTGAATGATGGATGAAATCGCTGTAAGCGGATTTCCGATTTCATGCGCAACACCGGCAGCCATATGTCCAAGACTTGCCATCCGTTCGGATCGCGCCATCTGAGCCTGTCGAATCGCACGTGCCGTGAGATTACGCATGGTATATGTATAAATCTCTATATTGCCTTCATCATCCAGAATGCTTGTCATCGTGAGTGCAACGAACAGAATTTGTCCCTCATGGTCATTTACATCCAATTCGATTTCCTGTTGACCACGTTTTGCAAATCGGGATGCAACCGGAATCTTAATGATATCTTCCAGTTTTTTTCCCACTACATCTTTTCTGTTCCAACCCAGCATCGATGTTGCTGCATCATTCCAAAAAGTAATAGTATGTGTTTTATCAGTAATGATGATCGCTTCCGATGCATTATTCATGATACGTCGAAATTGATCCCCCTGATGTTGAATAGCCGCTAAAAACTGCTTTCGAAATTCATAAAGCGTCCATACAATCCATCCCAGCAGTGAAATAGCCGTGAGGATCCCGCGACTAAAATGTAGATTTCTTATAGCCTCGGCATCAAAATCATCAAGTAATGTGATACGAATAATCTCAAATCCACCAAAAATCAAACCGATTATTAATACCGAAGTGGCAAGTAGGTAGGGGAATCGGATTTCCTTAAGAAAATTCTTAAATGAGAGATTCGGCATCAGTTTCTGGCAAATTCAGGTATTTGTTTGTGGAAGTCGGTCACATTTTGAAAGGCTCGTGCAAGTGCTAATACTTTGCCTTCATCAAACAAATGTCCCATAAATGTGATACTTGTGGGTAATCCGCGTTCATTAAAACCGTTTGGCACAACTACACAAGGATGTCCGGTTAAGTTGGTAATCGTCAGGTTGCCCCCACCATACGATGGAACCACATAAACATCAACATCCTTTATTGCTTCGTGCATTTCATATTGCAATAACGTTCTAGCCCGGCTGGCCTGAATATATTCCACCGCTGGAACCGTTCGCGCTGTTCTGAAAACATTTGGCCATGCATTTCGAATTTGACGCACCATTTGGTCATCCTGGTTCGATAATGTTAATTGCTCAAATGCCGCGGCGGACTCAACATCCAGCATTACACTGACAGCACCTGTCGGGAATTCAGGTAGCCGAATAGGCACCAGATTTGCCCCAAGACCTCGTAGTATTTCCAAGACCGCGGTATCATTAGCTTTGCCCGGGTAATCTGCTTCGAAGGCAGCTTCAACATACCCAACCCTCAAATTCGCAAAATCAAAATCCGGATTGTAATTAAATGGTATGTTGTAGACGGATGGATCTTTGCCATCGGGTCCATAAATGTAATTAAACACTATTGCTGCATCCTCGGCTGATCGTGTAATCGGACCCAATTTATCCATACTCCAGCTTAATGCCATTGCACCGTGTCGGCTTACACGTCCGTAGGTCGGACGTAATCCGGAGACACCATTTCTGGTTGCCGGAGATACAATTGACCCCAGCGTTTCACTCCCAATCGCAAAAGCAACAAGTCCGGCAGCCATCGCAGACGACGATCCCGCACTGGATCCACTGGCTCCGACTTCCAGATTCCATGGAGTTCTGGTCATACCTCCAAACCAAACATCCCCCCATGCGAGTGCTCCAAGTGTCAATTTCGCAAGATGGACCGCACCAGCAGCTTCCAGTTTCTTGATAACCGTTGCTGTTTCATTAATAACTTGATCTTTATAAGGCGTGGCACCCCAGGTTGTTGGATATCCTTCTAATGCCAGTAAATCTTTGGACCCGTATGGAATTCCATGAAGTAGTCCACGATTTATACCGACTGAAATCTCCTCATCAGCCCGGCGAGCCTGTTCCAACGCAAGATCTTCGGTGAGTGTAATGACATTTTCGAGTTGTGGACCGTATTTTTTCAACCGATCCAGGAACATTAGTGTGAGTTCCATCGAAGTAATCTGGCGGGATTGCATCAAAACGGACAATTCTGCAACCGTCATAAATGCCAGTTCAGTGCGATCCTCTGGTACGCGCACATCGGTCGGCAGCTTCCAATCGATCGAATACTGAGTTTTTTCGAACTCCATTCCCGGTAGCAATGGATTGAACAACAACGATGGCCACACAGAGTTTTCGATTTTTAAATCACGTAGTTCCTGAAATCCCTCCACATTTTCTCGCACACCCTGTAGCATGGAATCTCTTTCGGCGTCGGTAAATTCAAGTCCGGTCATTTTTTCAAAATGTTGAATATCGGTCGTCTCAATCAACTCCGATTCCTTATTAAAATAGATCACCCAAAACACGCTGGCGACTAAAATTCCAGCAACTAATGACCCTATAATCGTTTTAAACTTTTCCATAATTCGATGTAAAAAATGTGAATTAAATGTCTTTTATACTACAA
>DLXM01000192.1 GCA_003448835.1 Bacteroidota bacterium
TAGACAATGGTCGTTGACGGATTAAATGGATTTGGGTAATTCTGATATAAATTAAATGTTTGTGGAAGTTCGATGCCCGTGTCATCTACACTTGTATGAGTTCCATCCAGATTTGGTTTAGGTAATGGCTCTGATGTATATATTTTATACTCGCCCGGTGTCAGCATCATCGATGTTGACGTCCCCGGAACTTCCAGGCTATTCCCGGATAAATAGTCATACCATGTTGTTGCCGGTGTCGCAAACATTACATTGGATGTCTGTGAAACGACCGAAAAATTTCCAACGATAGTGGCTTGCATAGATGGATGTACCAACCTAATTACTTTTACAGCACCTGTGTTCACAAACGTTACTTCGGTATCAGGTGAGTGAAAAACCTCATATTCTCGTCGTAGATTAATTATTGCAGCCCAGGTACGATATAGCAAAGATCTGTCAGTATCACTTGCATATTCCCAACGAACTGGTTTGCGACTTGTCCTGCCAGGATCTGTCGGAAGACAATCTCCGTCAGTACCATTGCCTGGTTTTAAGCATTCACCGACTTCACCACCATATCCAAGTTCTCCAAATTGCCACATCATTTTTGGACCCGGTATTGTGAAGAAAAATGCTCCTGCTAACTTTTGTCTGTCCAATGCGGTCGTGAGATTGCGAACATTATAAGCACTGGTGAAACTATCACAAGTAGAACCACCCCCTGGTGCATTTGTACAAGCACCATAATTTAAATTTTTGAACATGAGCCATTGTTCATCGTGACTTTCCATATAGGTGATAAGATTAGGGACACTCCATCCACGTGTGCCAAAATATCCACCGCTGAAATTCGCGTTAGTGAAATACCCCATGGTCCCTTCGTTGTAGGTGTGATTCATATTCCCCCACAACATCATACCATGAATCCCAGGCTCATCGGTTCTATACTCAGCCAATTCTTTTTCTTCGGATCCGGCTGCGAAATGCTCCAGAATGATGTAAGCTTCAGTATCATATGCCCAGATAGCATCTGCCATGCGTTTAAGATTCCTTATTCTAGCTGCATTATAACCATCCAGTAAACTCTGATTATTTACATTCGGTGCAAATCCCTTGGATAAATCGAATCGATAACCATCAATATTATAGGTTTCAAGCCAGTATTTATTCATCCGATCAACCCAATATCGAATGTATGGATGATCATGATTGAGGTGAAAAAACACATTGTATGCATGTCCGGGTCCCAAAAACGGATTTTCTGCCCGATTTGGTCCATATAACTGAATTAATGGCGATTTATCCTGAGCGTGATTGTAAACAACATCCAGAATTACAGCAATTCCACGAGAATGAGCTTCATCCACGAAACGTTTAAATGATTCGCGGGTGCCATACGATTTATCAAGGGCACCATGGAAATTTGGATTATATCCCCAGCTCTCATTACCATCAAAATTTGAGACGGGCATCAATTCAATTGCATTCACTCCAAGCCGATCGAGATAATCGAGGGTGTCTCGCAGGACATCAAAGGTGCTTTCCTGCACAAAATCACGTAAAAGTAGCTCGTAAATGATTAAATCATGCTGATTTGGAGGCTCAAAATCCGGGATTTGCCAGTCATATTCTTCTGCGCCGATTTCAAAGACTCCGACCACACCCGAAGTTTGTCCCGTTGGATACACCGGCATACCGGGATGCACACTTGATGATATAAACCGATCAAAATCAGGATCCAAAATCTGTTCACTGAATAGATCAGGTATACGAATGTCTCCATCCACTACATACTGAAATCGGTAGGTACCATCTTCCAGGCCATCCAAGGTCAGCCAAAAATGAGCACTATCCACACGAGCTTCATCCAGTTTCATCAGAAATTCGTCTTGAATTTCCCAATTGCTGTGATCACCAATGAGGTACACAAATTCTTTACCTGGCGCATATAATGAAAAACTCACCCGCCCATCCAATGCGCCATCCACAGTCACACCATCCTCGAGTCCCGCAGGACGAGATTCCCGAACAACTTCGGGTCCGCCAATATAACTAAATGTTGATTCTGCTGTTTTTGTATCGCCTGATTCCGTCACCGCAACAATCTGCAATGTATTTGTGCCACTATTTAGAGTAACTCCTAAATCGGAAATAGATTCGACGTGCAATAATTGTCGATCGTAGAGATAAAACCCTTCAAAATCAGATACTTCTTCATCATTTACATAAATCCTGGATGCTTGAACATCAATGGGGTCACTTTCAGTGGATGCAACTGTAGCCCAAATTGCTGGTGGTTCATCTTGTTGTACCGAGTTATTGGCTGGTTGTAGTTGAAACACCAATGGATTGGTAATTGCGATAAATGAATCTGAATTGGGTCCGACGGCTACCGGATTTAATGGATCAGTGAACCAATTCCAGTTTGAACCATCTCCATTATATTGTTCATGAAATTTATATGTATATCCACGAGCTCCGAGATTTGTTGTAGTTCCCCCGCCGACTTCAAGGCGAACCACCTTGTATGAAAAGCCGTTTACAGCATCAACTGTGAGTATTGATGCATCGGTTGTTGATATCCTGCCGGCTGTGTTGTTTCCCCAATTATTGAAAGATCCGGGAACAAAGCTTCGCATAGCGTTGGATGCAGGGTAATATCTAAACGTGACATCAATAAATTCCTGTGCTAATGTGGCGGTAGTGAATCCACATATTAACAAAATTAGAATTAAAAACTTCTTCATGGGTTAACTTTACAAGTTATAAATTACAAATGAGCCA